>CAKZUP010000225.1 GCA_937922945.1 uncultured Granulosicoccaceae bacterium | reverse complement strand
CACGAACAATTGCTTGTGCCATACAAGCTTCCGCACAGTATCTCAATAGTCGAAGGTGAAATGACGGCTGTTGAAGCCTATGCCGACAGGCGTCAGCGTATGGTGGATGTTGCACGACGTATTTTCGCCATGCCCTCGGTTGAAATAGCAACCCACACCTTTAGCCACCCTTACGATTGGAGTGCGGTAAAGCGGTACCCGGGTTCAGGCAAATACAATCTGGATGTCGGGAGTTATATGTATACACCGGAGCGGGAAATAGCGGGCTCTGCGCAGTATATCAATGAGCAGCTGGCACCAGAAAATAAAAAAACTCAGCTTATGCTTTGGAGTGGGAATGCCTTGCCAGAAGAGCCCGCGCTGGCAGCTGCGCACGATGCAGGTTTAATCAATCTGAACGGCGGCTTTACCACCATCAGTAAAGCGGCTCCTTCTGTAAGCCGGATTAGCCCAATGGCTCGAACCGTTGGGCCCTATGTGCAAGCCTACGCCCCGATTATGAATGAAAATGTCTTTACCAACGATTGGCAGGGCCCGTTTGATGGTTTCAGGCGAGCGATTGAAACCTATGAAATGACCGACAAGCCAAGACGGTTTAAGCCTTTGTCTATCTACTACCATTTTTATGCTGGTACCAAGCAGGCCTCTTTATTATCGTTAAAAGAGATCTATGAGTGGTCTACCAAGCAGGACATATTACCTGTATTCGCCAGTACATACGCTCGCAAAGTGCCGCATTTTCGCCGTGCAGGTGTGGCCCGTTATCTGGATGGTAGCTGGAAGGTATCCGCGCTCGGCAGTATTCGATCAATACGGGTGTTGGATAACAAGCGATGGCCAGAACTGGCTGGAAGCAGGGGATTGGTTGGCTCACGACAACTGCACGATGGTATGTACATACACACCGATGGTTCAAACAGTGTTGTATTCAAAACTACCGACAAACGTAATAGCCAGATTCATCTGGTGTCTGCCAATGGTCACGTTGAGCATTGGTCGGTTAACAGTAAAGGTATCGACCTGAGAATTGCAGGTCAGGTGCCGGTTGAATTAGAGCTAAGTGGTTCGGCCAATGCCTGTTTTATCAAAGGCAATGGCCAAATTGTAAAAGCAAAGCGCACCAAAAATAACACCAGTTTATTCACATTCACTCAAAGAGATACAGGCAATGTCACCCTCAATTGCCAAGCGTGAGAAGTTATTCGGACCGCTGCAACTAGCACTCATCGGAGTGCTGTTTGCCGTATCGTTCTTTTATCTTCTGCCGCGTCACGATGCATTCAATATTGCCGAGCCTGAACAGGACGAGCAGGCTGGTTCCGTTATTGGAGAGCTTGACCTTGCATACCTTAAAGCGCGAAGCGCATCAGGCGAGCCTTCAGTGCAAGAGACGTCGCGTGCCGTTGTTGCACTGGTACGGACCGGACAGATTGAAGCGGCTCAGCAGTTGCTCGATCAACAGCCGGCAGCAACTATTGGCGCTCAGCACCGGTTTGCGCTCGACATGGAAATGGCGCGGGTTGAGTTTTTTGCAGCCGAAACCGAGAAACAACGGGAATCAAAACGGCTTCAGCTACTCAATAGAATTGAGTTACTCATTGCTGATCCGAGTTTGCGTACAGATGCGCATTTACAGAATGCGGTATTGTTAAGCGAACAATTAAATAAACCAAGTACTACAATAGCGTTGTATCAGATAATAGCTGAACAAGATTCTGTTAATAGTAGCGCATGGTATAAAAAGTGTGCACAGGCCTCCGTGCAGCAAAAAAATCAAACACTGGCGGCAACGTGTCTCAACAAGGCCATCGCATCTGCTCCGAACGCAGATGCGCTATTCGATCTACGCCTGGCACAACTTTCTTTGGTTTCAGCAACAGGTAACCGATTTGAACAAGATGCAGCTATTGATGCGCTGCGCGCCCATCAGCCACTGAACAATTCTCAATCACTAAAGTTAGCGGAAGCCATGCTTGCCAATGAGCGATCCGATCTGGCCTTTATCCAATATGAAAAGCTCTCAAACACCGATGCGCCCAATCGCAAAAGGCATTTACTCAATGCTGCGAAATGGGCGGAAGCCTCAAATGAGCCGCTTGCCGCTGCATCTTACATTGATCAGGCTGCTGACCTGTCAACGGGATCTGAAAAAGTTACATTGCTGGAACGGGCAGAGCGGCTATTGGTAGCCGCTGGAGAAAACGATTTGGTGTTCAAACGGCTGGTCGCCCGGATTGATGAGCGCCCCGACGATGAACAATTACTACAACAGGGTATTGTTCTGGCTCAACAGTTTGGTAAATTGGACCAGGCTGCCAAGTGGAATGAACAATTGGTGAGGGTATCGCCAACCAATCTGAAGGCGGTAACAACTCAAATCGACTTGGCTTTGGCTAGCCGGAATTTAACATCAGCGGCTAAATGGTCGCGGCATGCGGTTGCGCTTTCGCCTGAGTCCAGAGATGTGCGAGTACGCCATGCTCAAATAAGCGAATGGAATGGTAATCCGGTGGCTGCTCTGCGTGAATGGCAATGGATAGCTGCAAACTATCCGGAAAAGGACAACTTGGCTCAGTTGGTCAGACTGGCAGAGCTAAATCGAGAGGCCGGTATTGCCGCGTTGGCTATGCGCAAGCTATTAAATTTTGCCCCTGATGATAACGCAAACATAGCTCGACTGGTTAAGCTCTATGAGCTCGAAGGCAAACCGCTAAGTGCCGCGAGCATGCTCAACGAGCTTCAGCGTGATTATGGCTTACGCGCCTTTACACAGCGTGAATTAGCCCGGCTTTATCAGCGACATATTCTGTACCCTGAAGCGTTGGTTGCCTGGAACGTTTACGCAGAATCATTCGGTCAAAGTAGCGAAGCAACACTGAACCGGATGGAGTTGCATTGGCGATTGAATCAGCTGGCTGAAGCAGCCAAGGTTGCTAGAGAGCTGGTTGGTACCAGCCATATAAGCGAAGCATCCCGATATCAAGTGCAACTACTCTCAGAGATTGCATGGCGCTATCGAATGCCGGAACTTGCCCAGCTGGTCAAGCCGCACATGGCCGCCATTGAGGATGAGTATCAATCTACCGTATTGGGTAAGCGATTGGTGCAGTCATTAGAAGATGCAGGCAAGGATGAACAAGCCGTTCAGGAAGCAACCCGGCTTTGGCAAACAACCGGCTCATCTGATATTGCTTTTACTGCCATGAACCTTGCGTTCAAGACGGGCAACACGGAGGGTGTTTCAGCGTTATTGTCCAGTAATGAGCAGACTGCCGAGCTTCGGGAAAAACCGGCCTACTGGACCCTGGCTGCGTCTATACACCAAAAAAATGGTAATACTGCCGACGCACTGCGCGCATTCGAAACGGCACTGAAACTGGACCCCACAAATGTCTCTGCACTCAGTGGTCTGTTGTGGGCTCATATAGACGCGAATAATGTTAATGCCATAGCGACCTTCATAGAACAACATCAGGCATTGGCAGAGCAAGAGCCCGAGTTATGGTCGCCATTTGCCATTGCACATTTGCAGCTGGGGTTGCCCGAGTTAAGTTTAACCTGGTTCGATCGTCAGCTTGACCGCATAGAAGCCGATTACAATATGCTGCTAACCTTCGCCGACGCTCTAGAATATGCCGGTCGTGCTGAGCCTGCGCGAAAGGTCAGGCTATATGCTATTCGAAAGCTTCGCCCAGTATTAGCTGATGGGTCAAGTGCAGATAAAGAGGATCTGCTCAGACAATACGCTCAGTTGCTTTATCGCTATGGTAGCGCTGAAGACAAAGAAAGATTGGCACAGCAGATGTTGGAAGATGCATCGGTTAACAGCGCATCACGGCAATTCTGGCGCGAAGATATTGCCATAAGCTGGTTAATGGCAACTCAACGCCATGAACATGCGCGTTTAGTGATGGCAAAGCTACATGAGAAGCGGCTGCAAGCACCTGCATGGCAGGAGTTAGCCTTGGCTATGGCCAATAAGAATGTTCGTCAGATTCATGAGGTTCTTGATGGAACCGGCTCCGTTTCTATCGGTAATCATATTCTGGCGCTACGTCAGGTTGGACGAGACAAAGATGCCTATAAACTTGCGAGCAGCGCGATTAATCGTGCGCCGACTTTATCAGATCGAGAATTAGCGCGTAGTCAATTCAGCGCCATGCGAAGCGAGCGGCCCAGTTACTCATCTGGTGTGTTGGCGCAAACCAGCATGAACGGGTTAGCCATTGAAGAGTCGGGTTTTACCATTCGGCATTCTTTTCGTGATATCAATTTAGGCTGGGCATTCGACTATCGAAAACGGTCATACTCATCTGATCTTTACGCTCTTGCACAGAATAACTCTCACGCAGATGTTGCACTAACGCTACATCATGGTAACCGGCGTTTTGGTGGATTGGTGACTGCGGGTTATCGTGAAACCGATAGCGACGAATTAACTTATGCGCTTAGTAAGCATCATTTGCGTAACGGTGACGGTACGCGAACGTTAAGTGCAGAATTGGCTTACAACGAAGACGCAACAGATTCAGCCATACTCCGGCTAGCCGCCAAACAATCACGGGCAACGCTTGCATACGAGCAGGATATCGGTTTTAGAGAATACTTTAAGGTTCAGGCCAATTTTCGCGACATTAGCACAAGAGTTGAACAGAACCGGGTTGCACGTGGGCTATCTGCACGCATGGAATTAGGTATTCGTGGTGCAGTAGGCAGTAATGTCTGGTCAACCAGTGTGGCCGCCGCGCGCGTTCAGAACGATATTGTTTCAACGTTGCCAGACGATCTTGCGATTGCACCGGATGTCACCATCGATAACCTATTGTCCGATCGAACCACCTCACTATCGGTTGGTGCGTCGCTGTCTCGCGGTGGCGTGGCGGGAGAATACCCACAAGCCTCCTCACCGCGTTATTACTTGAATGCGAACATTGGACGTACATGGCCTAATGCTACCTTCGGTGCTCAGTTCGATGCTGGGGCCGGCATCAGGATTCTGGGTGGCGATGAACTTAGCGTGGGTTTTTCACACGACACACAACCGTTCAGTGGCTTGGGTAAAGAAAATGATACAACGCGCTTTGGTGTGAATTACCGGTATCACTTCTAACGCTCGTTAAAACATTGTTTTGTGTTTTATCGACACCGTTAACCTAAACACATTGGTTAATAATTTCGACGGTGTGGCAAGCCGTTCTACTGCTATGCTGGTTTATCTGTGACCGGCAACTATAACCATTAGCAACGATTGTCGTATCCTTAGCGGATGCGGCTATGGCCGGGCCAAGCTTTCTTGAGTACAGCGTCTGGGCAATGCCAGATGTTTTTTTACTCAGCCCGAACGTTCCCGCCATACCGCAACACGACTCTTCTGGTTCGATTATCTTACTGAAACAGCCTTTCAACCATTCCTGTTCAAGGTTTGGCGTGTCAGCGCTTTTATCGTGGCAGTGTGTGTGCAAAATGGCCTGGTCAAGATTGGTTTTGGGCCGAATATTCTCTGAGATCAAAAAACCGATTAACGATACGCACCGTATTGCGAGGTCGGTTGCATTGGCATCGTCAGGATGCATTTTTAGCAGTTCATCTTTAAACACTGATAAACAAGATGGTTCCAACACAATCACGGCAGCATTGTCGGGTAAGTATGGGTGAAAGTGTTGCAGGATAGACTGTGTTTGTTTTCGCGCTGTATCCAAATAACCATATTCGTACAAGGGCCGGCCACAACAAAAGTGGGCTTTGGCAATGGCTACGCGAAAACCCAGTCGTGTTAACACCGATACAGCCGTTTTGAGTACATGGGGTGAAATATGGCAATTAACCGAATCTGCCCACAGTACAACCGGCTTACCCTGTTGCTCACCATGCCAATAAAAGTTCTCATCGGCGATGGTGCTTTGTACCTGTGCCCACTGCGCGAATGATTCGTTTGATAACGTGGGTAGAGGGGCTGTCTTATCAAGCGATAGGACTTTTCGTGCCACGTCGGCGAACACACCTTTGGTAAACCAATTCGCAAGCCATGAATACCGCGAAGCAATGGGTAGCCAATTGCCTATTTTTCCAAACACGGTATGCGTCAGTGGGCGTCGCCGGATTCCGCTGTAGTGCCTTTGCATGAATTCGCTCTTATACGCGGCAATGTCGACTTTGGTCGGGCAGGAAGATTTACAGGCTTTGCACGATAAGCAGTGCTCAAGGGAGTCCGCTATTTCGGTATTGTCCCAGCCATCACTGATAAGCTCGCCGCGCATGAGTTCGTGTAATAGATGTGCCCGACCGCGCGTGGAGTAACGTTCTTCTCCAGTTGCTTGATAGCTTGGACACATGCTGCCGGTTGCTGCTCTGCATTTACCCATGCCAATACAACGTTCAGAGGCTCGGCCCATACCGCCAACATCGTCTATAAAATTCAAAGCAGATGTAATTTCCGGTGTTGTGTAGTCGGGCCCGTAACGCAAGTTTTCATCCATACGATACGGATTCACGACTTTGCGGGGGTTCATACGCCCGTCGGGGTCCCATATCGATTTAAAGGATTGGAATGCGCCAACCAGTTTGTCCCCAAACATAGCGGGCAGGAATTCGGCTTTGGCCTGACCGTCGCCATGCTCACCGGATAATGAACCGCCATAGGCAACAACAAGATCGGCAATCTCTTTACTGAATCGCCGCCATTTGGCAACGCCAGCTTCAGTTCGGGTATCGAAGGTCATACGCGCATGGATGCAACCATCGCCAAAATGACCATACAAGCTGGTTTTGTAGCCATAACGGTCAACCAGTTCGTAAAGCGCACGTAGATAGTCGCCGAGCCGCATCGGATCAACCGCTGTGTCTTCCCACCCGACAATAGGATCGGTATCGCCCGGGTTTAATGCAAGTGAGGTTGCAGAGGCGCCTTGTTCCCGAATACTCCACAGTGCTTTTTCATCTGCCTGGCTTGTTACCTCAAGTACTGATGCTATCAGCGGCTCTTGTTGCATGGCTTGTGCAAACGCAGACACGTTTTTTTCAAGCTCAGATTCATTTGCCGCGCTAAGTTCAACCAGCAGCCAGGCACGACCCTCAGGTAGTAAGGCAACTTCTTTCTGTCGCAGGTTTCGATCGTTGAGCCCACCAACGATGTTCCAGTCGAGACCCTCCATGGCAATAGGTTTGAACGGCATGATGCACGGCACGGCATCGCCTGCATTAAAAATATCATTGAAACCCAACACCACAAGCCGTACATATTTTGGTAATTCAATTAACTGCACTTTCGCTTGTAGAACCGATACGCACGTGCCTTCGGTTCCAACCAGCGCGCGCGCCACATTAAAGCCATTTTCAGGCAACAGCTGATCGAGGTTGTAGCCGGAAACACGGCGTTTTATATTGGGGAACTTTTCGCGGATGTCGTTGGCATGCTTATCGACCAATGATTTTAATGCCGCATAGATTTCGGATTGTCGATCACCTTTACTGATGATCTGTTCCAACTCTGCATCGGTAGTGGGACCGACCCAGAAGCTGTGGCCATCGCTGGTTAAAATCTCCAACTCCAATACGTTTTCAACGGTTTTGCCAGAGAGCATTGAATGTGGGCCACACGAATTATTGCCTATCATGCCGCCCAAAGTGCAACGACTGTGGGTTGCAGGGTCAGGGCCGAAGGTCAGGCCATGCTGTTCGGCCTGATGTTTCAGTGCATCGCACACGATACCCGGTTCGATAAGCGCTGTGCGGTTTTGAACGTCGATATCAAGCACCTTGTTCAAGTGCTTAGAACAGTCGATAATCACGGCATTGTTAACACACTGCCCGTTTTGCGACGTGCCACCGCCTCGCATTAATAAAGGCACACCGTGATCTTTACACAACGCAGTGGCAATCTTTATATCGTTAACGTTTTTCGGATAAACAATGCCCAATGGCACTTGGCGATAATTGGACGCATCGCTGGTATACATCGCAACCGATGCGGAACTAAAATGGCAGCTACCAGCCAGCGACTCCGTTAATTCAGCATACAGATCATTTAAGTCAGAGTGATGGGCTGTTATTGCACGCATAGTAGTGAATCGTTAGGTGGGTATGTGCTCACTTAATGGTTTCGAGCTGGCTGTTACGGTGCTGCCTGTTGCTGAGCTTGTCGGCGGCGTTGATAATACTGATTCGGGCGATTGTATTGACGATTGTATTGAATTGTCGTTAAGCGCAGGTGCCGTGTGTCTGTTTTGTCGTTTAGCAGCCTGCTTGGTCATGTGTTCGGCTGTGTTCTTGGCTTTTTGTTCAGCAACAACCTTATTATCGTTTTTGCTGCTCTGTGTGGCAGTGCTGTGTTTCTCGCGCTTTACAGACGGGTATGCATTAGTAGCGTTGGCCATAAAGCCGGGTTGGCCTTTCAACCTGTTATGTTGGAAATCGGATAACAGTAGTGGAGTGATCAATTCTTCACTGAGTTTCAGGTGCTCGATTAGGCCTTTGTGCAATAAGCTGAACAGGCGACTTAGCGCTATTTTATGTGTTTGCGCTGACTCTTTAAATATCCAGTCGCTCAACGATAAAAATCGTTTGAAAGGTGCATCGCCAAGTATCGCTGGCAGTGTGACTGGAAAGCGACCGGAATTAGCGATTAGATCCCAATAACGCGCAAACCGTACAATGCGTTGTACATCTGAGAACGCAACATCTTTATTCGATACAATGCGATAAGGCGGCTCTGGCTGATAACGCATGTCGAACGGCACAGTATGCCGATCAATCGGTGTGCCTCTAAGTCTTTTCAGAATACCAACCTGAATTTCCTGAGGTTCAAGCCCGATAAGTTCATCGAACCCGTCTCCAAAGCTTTGTAGCGATTCCCCTGGCAAGCCGAAAATCAAATTGGCGTGAATGTGCGCGGTCGTGTTCGCGCGTAACCATCGAACGTTGTCGCAGGTACGTTGATGATCTTGCTTGCGACTGATACGAGCTTGCACATCTGGATTAAACGATTGAATGCCAATTTCGAATTGCAGGCTGCCTTGCGGAAACCTTGGTAGCAATTCTTTAAGTGCATCCGGTAGTCTGTCGGGAATAAGTTCAAAATGTAAAAACAACTCGAGTTTGTCATTCTCAATCGCGTTCAGAAAAAACGCAAGTATGCGTTTGCTACTGGCTATTTTTAAATTAAACGTTCGGTCAACGAATTTAAAATGCCGCGCACCACGTTCTAGCAGCAAGCCGATTTCATCCAGAAACTGTTCAAGGTCGAATGCCGTCGCGGTTTTATCAAGAGACGAGAGACAGAATTCGCATTTAAACGGGCAACCCCGCGACGCTTCCACGTACAGCACGCGATTGGCAATATCGTCGTCGTTGTATTCAGAGTAGGGGAGTGTTAACGACTCCAGCGTGAACGGCAGAGGGCTTATTAAGTTTGTCGGTAACTTGTTAGCAATGATATCCAGGCAGGCTTCTCTAAACGCATGATCCGCCTGGCCGGTAATAACATGATCTGCTGCTTTAAACAGTGGCTGCGAGGTTGTTTCAAAACTGATTTCAGGCCCACCCAGAATAATCGTTGTATCTGGGCTAACCAGCTTTAATAGCTGTATCACTTCCAGTGTTTGTTTGCTGTTCCATATGTAAACCCCAAAGCCAACGATAGACGCGTTTTTTTCTACCAGACTTTCCACGATGTCTTCCGGACGCTGGTGTAATGTGAATTCCAGAATGCTGGTTTGAGGTTTGAGCTCGCCCATATTGGCGAACAAGTAGCGTAGGCCCAACGAAGAATGGATATACTTCGCATTAATAGTAGTAAGAACAATGTTGTTTATGCTGGCTTGCACGTCAGGTGGGTTTGGTTGGATTTTTTGCAAGCTGCCGAACGGCATTGGCGAACAATAAGACATCAACGCCAACACCGATGAAACTAGCACCTGAGTTTAAAGCGTGATCGACTGATTCGTTGGTTAACGCTAAAATACCGGCAGCCTTGCCTGACGCTCTAATACGTTTTAATAACGTGTTAATCGTATCCTGCATTTCAGGCGTATCGGCCTTGCCAAGCATGCCCATGTCGGCAGCCAGATCAGATGGTCCGATAAATACACCATCTATCCCATCAACATTCAGAATATCATCGAGTGCATCGACGCCTGCCTGGCTTTCCAGCTGAACCGTTAAGCAGATTTGCTCATCGGCGGTGGTCAGATAATCAGGTATTGCATTGAATCGGGAAGAGCGTGTTAGCGCTGAGCCAACGCCCCTAACACCGTTGGGTGGGTAGCGCGTGGCCAATACGAGTGCTTGTGCCTGTTCACCGCTTTCCACCATAGGGATTAACAGAGATTGTGCACCGGCATCTAACACCTGCTTGATCATGTAGGTTTCGCCCACCGGTACGCGCACGATAGGATGGCTGTTCGATGAACCTATTACCTGCAGCTGGTTCATGATGCTGCGCAGATCGTTTGGCGCGTGTTCACCATCGATCAGTAGCCAGTCGAATCCAGCGGTGGCGACAATTTCTGCAGCATAGGCATCGGCCATACCGACCCAGCATCCGTACGTGGTTTCGTGATTTCTCAGTTGCTGCTTGAACGAATTGACCGGAGCTGGCATTAGCTGACCCTGTTGAGGCAAATTTAGGTCAAGATTAGCCTATTTATGCCTAAATTGATATTGCCTGCCCGTCGACGGAACCGGCCGAACCAGCGATGACTAAACCGCTTTTCCCTGGAAGTCGTCAGCGCTATGCCGTTCAGCCAGTTTGGTGTTTTCATCGTCACCAAATGTTTTATTGACTATTTTTCCACGCTTAACAGCCGGGCGTTCAGCGATCGCTTTTGCCCATCGATTTAA
>CAKZUP010000224.1 GCA_937922945.1 uncultured Granulosicoccaceae bacterium | reverse complement strand
GTGATGTAGTAGATTTTATCTTGCGACACCTGCATGCGCGCAATGTAGTCATCAAGGCTCACCATATTCTCACCGGCTTTGCCCGATTTGGTGGAATCGAAACGATACAGCTTGGCTACCTGTTCTTTGTTGGCAAAATCTTCGCCGGGCGCTTCTTTTAAACATTGTCCGAACTCAGTCCAAAATGAGGCGTACTTCTCCGGCTCTTTTTCAGCCATCTTCTCGAGTAAGCCCAGCACTTTTTGCACCGACGCACGACGGATGCTGTCAATGACTTTACTGTCCTGGAGAATTTCACGCGATACGTTCAATGGTAGGTCGTTACTGTCAACCAAGCCACGCACGAACCGAAGGTATCTTGGCATGAGCTTTTCGGCTTCATCCATAATGAATACGCGCTGCACAAACAACTTGATGCCATTGCGTTGATTACTGGCATCGTAAAGGTCAAACGGTGCTTTAGCCGGTATATATAGCAGTGATGTGTATTCCTGCGTACCTTCAACGCGGTTATGCGTCCAGGCCATCGGCGATTCATAATCCTGACAAACCTGCTTGTAAAACTCTTCGTATTCATCGTCCTTTATTTGCGATTTAGGCCGAGTCCAGAGAGCTGATGCCGCATTAATTTGCTCTGGTTTTGGTTCTGGTGCTGGTTCATCTGAATCTTCAGCAGGTGGCGCCACTTCTTCCAGCATCATGATGGGGAAGGTAATATGATCGGAGTACTTCTTGATAATGCTGCGCAGACGCCAGCCGTTAACAAAGTCTTTGCAATCGTCTTTGACGTGCAAGACAACATCGGTTCCGCGCGAGTCTTTGGTTGTTTCTGCAAGCGTATAGCCACCGCTTCCATCCGACACCCATTGCACTGCCTTATCGGCGGCATCACCGGCTTTACGCGTGGTGAGCTCAACTTTGTCAGCGATGACAAACGCTGAATAGAATCCAACGCCAAACTGCCCGATAAGCTGTGCATCGGTTTTCTGATCACCCGTGAGCGATTCTAAAAACTGCTTAGTGCCAGACTTGGCAATGGTGCCGATATTGGCCACCACATCGTCGCGGTTCATGCCAATGCCGTTGTCACTGACGGTGATGGTTCCGGCTTCCTCGTCGAACGCCACGTTGAGCTTCAGCTCACTATCGCCATCGTATAAATCGTTGTTGGCCAACGCCTCAAAACGCAATTTGTCGCACGCATCTGAACCATTGGAGATGAGTTCGCGCAGGAAAATTTCCTGATTGCTGTAAAGCGAATGAATCATCAGCTGCATCAGCTGAGACACTTCCGCTTCGAATGACATTTGCTCCTGAGGAGCGTCTGATTTGGTTTTTTCGCTCATAGTAGTCAACTTTTTCTTGGCAACGATCTAGGGTCGGAATACAGATATAGTGACAATTTCAACAATAAAAAGGCGCATCTGCAAGGATGCGCCCAGTTAACATTTACAGGTAGCCAGTCGCGTGGAAAACGGTTGGGCTGATGCCAAACCACGCAACAACTATCCGAATAACCTGATTACCGCTGATCACTGCTCGACATAACCTTGGCAAGCGTTAGCGGTGTCGGTGATTCAACTCTGTTAGAGCTTTTCCTTGATACGAGCAGCGCGTCCAGTCAAACCGCGCAGGTAATACAGCTTCGCGCGACGCACCGCACCACGACGCTTCACTTCAATTTCAGCAACCAGTGGGCTGTAGGTCTGGAACACACGTTCAACGCCTTCACCGTGTGAAATTTTGCGAACCGTAAACGCCGAATTTAACCCGCGATTTCGCTTGGCGATAACCACGCCTTCAAACGCCTGCAGACGCTCACGATCGCCCTCTTTAACCCGGACTTGTACAACGACTGTGTCGCCAGCTGCAAATTCAGGAATGGTTTTTTCCATTTGCTCGGCGTTAATCTGATCGATAATCTTGCTCATTTCTCTACCTTCGTCTGTGCTTTCAACAACGCCACTAGGTGGCACTTTTGTCGCGAGCAGCCTCTAATTGTTTTACTACTTTGTTGTCCGTCTCCGTCAATCTTGCCTTGGCAAGTAAATCGGGCCGACGCTCCCATGTTCGTTCAACTGCCCTGCGTCTGCGCCAGGTTGCAATCGCTTTATGATCGCCACTGGTGAGTACATCGGGTACAGCATTTTCACCTAATTTTTCCGGCCTCGTGTAGTGAGGATGGTCGAGTAAACCGTCTTCACCAAACGAGTCTTCGGCGGCAGACAATGGATGCCCGAGTACACCGGGACTGAGCCGGGCAACCGCATCAATGACTACCATGGCGGCGATTTCACCGCCGCTTAAAACAAAATCCCCAATGGAGATTTCAGCATCAACGTGTGCATCGATAACGCGTTCATCGATGCCTTCGTATCTGCCTGCGATAAGCACCATACCTGCCGACATACTGCGCTCAGCAGGTTCACTATCTGATGCGTCGCTGGCAACAGAGCTTGCCCACTGTCGCACCATTGCCTGATTCAGCATCAGACCGGTTGGCGACAGGTATATCACTGTTGCTTCCGGCATCTGCGTTTTCGCCGCAGCGATTGACGCAATTAGAGGCTCAGCCTTCATAACCATGCCGGGACCACCACCAAAGGGCCGGTCGTCAACAGTGCGATGTATATCGCTGGTAAAGTCGCGCGGATTGATCAACTCAACATCAACCTTCCCGCTCTCAACTGCTCGGCCAATGACACCCGCTGACAGAAACGCGTTGAGCAAGTCCGGGAATAAGGTAATTACCGCGAATTTCAGCACGCGAACTTACACCCCTCGTTTGTACTCACACGTTACTCAAGTACATATCCTTAACACTTAAGCATTAACATCTTAAGCACTAACATCTTAGGTTTGGCGATTACGCCAAAAACTCCGGATCCCAGTCAACGATTATGCGCCGCTCTTGCAAATCGATCTGAGTAATAACCGATGGCCGAATCCACGGAATAAGCACCTCCGCACCCGGAGCAGCTGAATCGGTTCGAGCATCGCTCACAACCATGACATCGTTAGCGCCGGTTTCAAACAAACGCTTTACCGGCCCGATGAGCTTGTGGTTCAGATCAACCACTTCACATCCAATCAGATCGGTCCAATAATATTCTTCATTACCCAATGTGGGCAGCAAGGAGCGCGGTACGGCGATCTCTTTGCCCAACATTTTCTCGGCTTGCTCGCGGCTGTCGATGCCATCGAGCTTGGCAACCACGTTCTTACCTGAACGCTTGCCGTTAGTTACATCAACAACGACCCTTTGGCTTTCCCGCCGCCTTTCGTCGCCTAACCACCATTGTTTAAACGCGACGATATTTTCGCGCGGCTCGGTGTCAGAGTGGACTTTTATCCAGCCTCGCACACCAAAAAAACCAACAACCTTGCCTAATGTGACGAACGAGTCGGCCTCGCTTGAAAGCTTACCGGCAGGCTCACTCATAGACTCGCTAATAGGCTCACTGGCAGGCATTGGGGGAGGCTGGGTCTTATCGTTAGACAAGTCAGACTTCAGAACCGGCGAAGCACCAGACCGTAAGGTCTATGCTGCAGCGTTTTCTTTGCGGTACGTTTTAACGACTTTGCTAACGCGCTCACTCATTTGCGCACCAACGCCTGTCCAGTAATCAACCCTATCGAGATCGATAACAACAGCGGTGGAGTCGCCACGTGCCACAGGATTGTAATAACCCAGGCGTTCAATATAACGACCGTCGCGCCGCGAACGGCTGTCGGTTGCAACAATATGGTAGAAGGGCTGCTTTTTAGCGCCGCCTCGAGACAAACGAATGGTAACCATTGTTCTTTAAATTCCAGCAATACGTAAGAAACTGCCAATCCCATCACGCTGGGGGCAATTCCGTTAGGGGTAACTCCCAATTGTACCTGAAAGCTACGCTACATGCCAAACCCCGGTGGTAGTTGGTAGTGTCCTAAATAAAGAATATTTTCTATCATAATTTAATATCAATAGCTTAGGGCGTTTTTCGCTAAAGCTATAAGGGTTAGCAGACGTGAAAAAATCAGAAATGCGGCGCAAGCAAAGGCAGAACCTTTCCCTGCACGGCGCGACCAGCCTCGGACAAGACGTCCACTATTGGCCTGCTTGCGACAGCGTCAGGCATGGATTCGCCGAACGATGGAATCAGGGAAAGATCGAATTTGGTCATTCCTTCCGCCCC
>CAKZUP010000223.1 GCA_937922945.1 uncultured Granulosicoccaceae bacterium | reverse complement strand
CCGATTCTGGTGCTCGTGGTTCTGCAGCGCAGATACGACAGCTTGCCGGTATGCGTGGTTTGATGGCGAAACCGGATGGTTCCATCATCGAAACACCCATTACGGCGAACTTCCGTGAAGGCTTGAACGTTAACCAATACTTTATCTCTACGCACGGTGCTCGAAAAGGTCTGGCTGATACAGCATTGAAAACGGCTAACTCAGGTTACCTGACGCGCCGTCTTGTCGATGTTGCACAAGACATGGTGGTTGTGGAAGAAGATTGTGGAACCGAAGCGGGCTTAACCATGACGCCGATCATCGAAGGTGGTGACGTTGTTGAAGCCTTGCGTGAGCGAGTGCTGGGTCGAATTACAGCACAGCCCATTTTAAAGCCGGGCACAGACGAAGTACTGATGGAAGCAGGTGTGCTGCTTGATGAAGCTGGCGTAGATGAGCTGGAAGAGGCAAGCGTCGACGAAGTTTTGGTTCGGTCTGCTATTACCTGTGAAGCCGATTACGGTGTTTGTGCAGCGTGCTACGGTCGTGACCTTGCTCGTGGCCACATCATCAATCAGGGTGAGGCTGTGGGTGTTATGGCAGCTCAGTCAATCGGTGAGCCGGGTACACAGTTAACCATGCGTACTTTCCACATTGGTGGGGCGGCCAGTCGATCTGCTGCTGCCAGCAGTGTTGAATCGAAGTCGAAAGGTAGTGTGCGTTTACACAATGTTAAGTCGATCACCAACAAGCACGGCAAACTGCTCGCTGTATCGCGCTCTGCTGAATTGGGTGTTATTGATGAGAACGGCCGTGAGCGTGAGCGCTACAAGATTCCATACGGTTCTATTATCAACGCCAAAGACGGTGATTCGATTGAAGCCGGTGCGGTGCTTGCAACGTGGGATCCACACACGCATCCGGTTATTACCGAGGTGGCAGGTTTTGCCAAGTTCTCCGACTTTGTTGATGGGGTAACCGTAAAAGCTGAAACCGATGACATTACCGGTTTGACCGATATTGTTATCACCGACCACAAGCAACGTGGTGGTTCCAGCAAAGATCTTCGCCCAATGGTGAAACTGGTCGACAAGAACGGTGACGATTTATGTTACGTAGGTACTCAAATTCCTGCGCACTACTTCTTGCCACCAGGCGCTATCGTTAGTATGCAAGATGGTGCGGCGGTTGAAGTGGGTGACGTTGTGGCTCGTATACCTCAAGCATCGTCCAAGACGCGTGATATCACGGGTGGTCTGCCGCGTGTTGCTGATTTGTTCGAAGCACGTAAGCCGAAAGAGCCTGCAATTCTGGCTGAAACCAGTGGAACCGTCAGCTTCGGTAAGGAAACCAAAGGTAAGCAACGTTTGGTTATCACCGGACCGAAAGGTGAGCACTATGAAGAGCTGATTCCGAAATGGCGTCACATCAATGTGTTTGAGGGTGAGACGGTAACCAAGGGTGAGATGATTGCCGATGGTGAGCCTAATCCTCAGGATATCCTGCGCTTGCTTGGTGTTGAAACCTTAGCTAGCTACCTGGTACAGGAAATTCAGGATGTGTATCGCTTGCAAGGTGTTGGTATCAACGACAAGCACATCGAAGTTATTATTCGACAAATGCTGCGTAAAGTGGATATCGCATCAGCCGGTGACACCCGCCTACTGCGTGGTGAACAGGTTGACTACTCGAAGGTAAAAGAAATCAACGAAGCATTGTTGGCTGAAAACCCCGATGCCGAAGTGGCTACCTACGATAATCTGTTGCTGGGTATAACCAAAGCATCGCTGGTAACCGAGTCATTCATCTCGGCAGCATCGTTCCAGGAAACAACACGAGTTCTGACCGATGCTGCAGTGCGTGGCGCCCGAGACGATCTGCGTGGCTTGAAAGAGAACGTTATCGTTGGACGATTGGTACCTGCAGGTACTGGTCTGGCCTTCCACAACGAGCGTCGGAAACGTCGCGCGAAGCTGGATATCGATGATGCGTTCGAGCAAGTGGTTGAGCAGGAAGCAGCCATGGTGGGCGGTATCGGTGGTGAAGAAGCTGTTCCTGCAATCTTGCTTGAAGGGCTCGACACAGCCGCACCGGCTGCTGTACCAGCTCCAACCCCGGAAGCTCCAGCGGCTGATGATTCGGGCGCTGGTGGCGAAGACGGTGCGAGTCAGTGACGCGCTAGCTTGCTAGTAGTATCAGTAAGAGGGCTGTCGTTGAAAAACGGCGGCCTTTTTTTTTGGGTTCGTTTTTACGTCTGTTCTGAAGATGACGGCCACTGCGGGAATGTCATCATCACGTCCAATTATCACAAACTACTTGCGCGATGGTTTGCAACAACCGAGCACCTGTTTGTTTCCTTTACAGCAATCGTGCATTAAATAATGGATAAGCGAACCCAGCTGTGTATAGTCGGCGCGATAAATGATCTGTCGGGATACCCGCTCTGAACTCACTAATCCAGCGCGTTCCAGTGCCGACACATGGAATGTGATTTTCGATGGTGCGGCATCCACCGCCTGACCAATAGCGCCAGCTGATTCTCCTGCTGAGCCCTTGGTAATTAAATGCCGAACAATTTTGAGGCGTGTTTCATGCGCCAGTGCACCCAGTGCATTTATAGCTTGACTTTCAATCATATTTCAACAATATTAGTAATATCATAATATGAAGGATAGCATGAATATGGATGCCAACACAGATACGAATTCTGATGCTGCTAACTTGGCTGAGCGTGAGCCCGGCCAATCTGGGTTAGAGCATCTCATTGCCGTGCTCGATGCCAATTCAACCGTGCCACTGGTTTTTCAGGTCGATGGTGTGGCCATACACCCTGACTATCACGTTACTGAGGTTCGGTTCGCCACAGTAAGCTCAATAGATTGCGGACGGAACTCAGCAGTGGAGAACTGGGATGAAATAGTTGTTCAGCTTCTGGATGGAGCCGCGGGTTCGAAACAAGCTCACATGCGTGCGTCCAAGTTTCGACAAATCATTGTAAGAGCTGTTGAAAAAATCGGTGGGCCGCAGGGTGCCTCACTCGTATTCGAATTTTCTCCGGGTAACAAACCAATTAAAAAGTTGCGCATTGAATCGATTGAATTGCATCAAACCATAGAGCCGAATACGCGGCAGAACCCATCAGGCCTTAAATTATTAGTTCGACTCGGTGGTGAGCAGGCGGTCTGCAAGCCGTTTCAGCGATCGAAGCTTGCACAGGCTGCAGCGCGGCTAAGTGCTGGCGCTATTGGCCCATCTGAGTTGAGTGGTTGTTGTGCGGGTAGGGGTGAATCTGCAAAAAACAGTTGTTGCTAGCGGTCTGCAACCTTAAGCATTAACGTCGATCAGCACATTACCAATCTTTTCGCCCGACTCAACATACTTATATGCGGCGGTGATATCGCTGAGTGCAAATGTTTGATCGATCAACGGCATAAATAAACCTTGTTGCATTAGAGAACAAAGATATTCTGCGTCTTCACGCAGGTTTTTGGGGATAGGAAAGTGAACCTGTTTTTTACCCATTGGACGAGTGATTAAGGCCAATAAAGGGTTTTGGCAGAACGGGCCGAGTTCCGTTGAGTGATAGATGCCTTTGGGTTTAAGCAGATGCTTGCACTTTCCAAACGTGCTCTTGCCGACCGCGTCGAATATAAAATCGAACGTTGCATCAAGTTGCGTAAAGTCATCTTGTTGGTAATCGATAACCTTGCTTGCGCCAAGCTCGGCCACTTTCTCCATGTGCGCTGTGCCACAGACGGCCGTAACCTCCGCACCCAGAGCGTGCATTAACTGCACGGCAGCCGACCCAATTGCTCCTGTACCGCCGTTGACTAACACCTGCTGTGATTTGCCTATTGCGGCTGAGCGTATCCCATTTAGTGCATAGTGTGAGCCTTCAAGGCCTGGGGCTGCCTGCTCATACGTCAGCTGTTCGGGTATTTTGACCAGCATGCCTTTCACTGGCATGGAAATGTATTGTGCTTGCCCGCCAAAGCCATCAGTTTCATCTTTGAATCCGAACACGCGATCGCCAACTGAAAACTCAGTGACGTTCTTACCAGTCTTGACAACGTCACCGGAAAATTCGCAACCTAAAATGTTACTACGAGGTTTGGTGATTCCAGCAACAAAACGAATCGCGAAAGGGTCGGCCCGTAGAAAAGCGCAGTCTGTACGGTTAACGGTAGCGTATTTCACCTGAACAAGCACGTCGTTCTCTGCGCATGATGGAACGGCAACTTCCTGAACCTTTAAAACCTCCGGTGAGCCGTAGTTTTCGTAGCAGGCAGCTCGCATCAGACTAGTCGACTCCATTTCGCGATCTCACATACTTTTTGCGTGGATAAAAGCGCAGTGTATCGTATCGGTAGCGTCGGTTAACCTGAACCTTTTGACAGCGAGGCATCAGTCCCCGACCCGAACGTGTTCATGCAACCCCTGGTGTAGGCGGCTTGTTGTAGCCGGCTTACTGAGGCATACCCTTGAAAAGGCAGTTATAGTCGATTTCTCTGTGCTTTCCGGGTTGGTTGTAAAAAGCGTCGATAGCTGTGCTTGCATCGGTATTAATAGCGGTACGCTTAATTTTGCTTTTCTTTAATTCTCGATTGGCGAGATCATTTGAGTACGTGGTGCTGGTCCAATCTCTGCCTGCTCTGGTGACTATTAAATCGAGTTTATAAATATTTCTGTTCTGTTGGTCCAGCAAGGTTATTTGCCTTTGAATGCTTGTCTCGTATTCCGTTTTGTTCTTGATCATCGATGATACATCGTTGCATTGATTGCGAGTCACGATCCAGCCATCTTCGTAGTTTTGCTGATCGGGGGTTGTACACGCGCTACTGGTCAAAAGTAATAGACCGGCTATGGCTGATTTAAACATTGAGGGTAGGTTCATCATGTGTTTTGAGTATCTCCATATTTGTGTGGCGTATTGGCCGCTTAACGTTAATGTACGTTCATTAATAACGCATAATTAGATTGCCCGTCCACTGACATTACCATGCAAGTGACACTATTTCGATCGCAGTAAGGAAACGAGTGACGAGTACTGCGGCTTTAATACAATGCTCGCCTGATTGTTATAAAGTGTTATGCCAGTCTTGCCAGCACGAATACTCCACGGTGATGTCTTCGCATTTAAGTCATGTTGTATTAACTCTGCCGGCAGCCAGATCAGTTTTTTTCGCCATCCTGACAACGCCAGCCATTGTGCAGGGCAGAAGCCGAAGTAATGAATCAAATCCCACAGCGTTTGGGCAGAGAACTCGTTAAGTGTAGTTTCGTTCGCAAGCGCATCGGCAGTCTTGGCATACGCATAGCGCGTCGGGCTCTTTTGGGGTTGTTCCACACCACGCATTTCAGGGTTGGCGTTCAGAGATTCGATAACGCTCGACAGTAGCTCCCGGCCCAATACCTTTTCCGTAAGCTCAGCCAATTCAGCGCTCGAGGCTCCGTGCGGTCTTGCAATGCGTTTTTGCGCTAACACGGCACCCTTATCGTATTCATCGGTTAATCGATGAATCGACGTTGCCAGGCTTTTTTGGTTATCAACGATATGCCATAAAATCGGATTGCCTCCGCGATAGTCCGGAAGCCAGGATGGGTGCATATTTATAGCTCCGAGGCGCAAATCCGGCAGGCCGGCTGACGGTATAAATGAGCAGCGAGAGGTTATTACCAGATCACAATCCCATTCCTGAAGCGTTGCGCAAAGTTTCTCGGCATCCCGCTTGTAAACACTGGCGTAGAGCAGATTGTGAAAAGTGCACAGGTGCTGCAATGTGGCGAAACGACGCTTACGGAGCCTTGCATGAAGGGTATTCTTGAGCTTATTGGTGTGCAGCCAGCTCGATCGGTTGGTGTCATTGTCGCTCCAGTCTATGATGCCGACAGGCGCGCCGGGTAGCGAGGAAAAGTACTCACCTACCGGGTAAACGCCAGATGTTATCAGCGCTATTCTCGGGTGTTCTGAGCCAGCCATGTTTTCTTAGCGTGTGGTGCTGTGTTTGAGGAGAGGGTGCTGGTAAGAATCATAGTCTTACCGTGCAGGTTATGCCAGTAACGCGGCTGGATGGTTTTTGCGATAATCTAAAGTTTGCGATAATCAGGGGCGTAGGGTTGGTGTTGCCGGTTCGGGGCTCATTCTGCGGCTGAGTGCTGGTAGTGAAAATTCTAATCACTTTCGTTGACACCCTCACCAAAACATCCTATAATTCCGCAGCTCGAATTCAGGCCGCACACGTGTGGCCTGTCTTCATTTTGAAAACCGCGAATAATTCGCTTTTTCCCTAATTCCGCGCTTGAGAACCACTGGTTTTCAAGTGCATAAATGACTTAAGTAACAGACGGTTAGTTAATGGCAACGATAAACCAGTTGGTGCGCAAACCGCGCAAACGCAAGGCCGAGAAATCCAATGTTCCGGCACTGCAAGCCTGTCCACAGCGTCGTGGCGTATGTACTCGCGTATACACGACAACACCTAAAAAGCCGAACTCGGCGATGCGTAAGGTTGCTCGTGTCAGGTTGACCAATGGTTTTGAGGTGACTTCCTACATCGGTGGTGAAGGTCACAACCTGCAAGAGCACTCGGTTGTCCTCATCCGCGGTGGTCGTGTAAAGGATTTGCCCGGTGTGCGCTATCACACGGTTCGCGGCAGCCTCGATACCCAGGGCGTGGATTCACGTCGTCAGGGTCGTTCGAAGTACGGCGCTAAAAAGCCTAAATCCTGATCGCCTGCAGCAACGCCAGAATTGGAAACTAAGTAACTATGTCACGCAGAAACGAAGCACCAAAACGCGAAATTCTTCCAGACCCCAAGTACGGTAGTGTCAAGCTAGCCAAGTTCATCAACATCATGATGCTGGACGGCAAAAAAGCCGTTGCCGAGCGTGTTATCTACGGCGCACTCGATGTCATGAAAGACAAGGGTTCAGCTGACCCGCTTGAAACACTTGAAGTGGCGCTCGAGAACGTTAGCCCAGCGGTTGAAGTTAAATCTCGACGCGTTGGTGGTGCAACTTATCAGGTGCCCGTTGAAGTGCGTCCTGTACGCCGAAACGCCTTGGCAATGCGCTGGGTTATAGAAGCTGCACGTAAGCGCGGTGAAAAATCCATGATGCTGAAGCTCGCGGGTGAATTATCAGACGCGGCTGAGAAGCGTGGAACAGCAGTAAAGAAGCGCGATGACGTTCATCGCATGGCAGAAGCAAACAAAGCATTCTCTCACTACCGCTGGTAGTGCAGTTCGGTGTGTGACAGCAGGGCCTGACCGTGGCACGTTCCACACCTACAAATCTCTATCGTAATGTCGGCATCATGGCACACATCGATGCCGGCAAAACGACCACCACAGAACGAATCCTCTACTACACTGGTGTATCCCATCGTATCGGTGAAGTGCACGACGGTGCCGCCACCATGGATTGGATGGAGCAAGAGCAGGAACGTGGTATCACCATAACCTCTGCTGCAACCACGTGCTTTTGGAGTGGTATCGATAAAGACCGAAAAAAACACCGCATCAACATTATCGACACCCCCGGGCACGTCGATTTCACCATTGAGGTAGAACGTTCTTTAAGGGTGCTAGATGGCGCGGTAGCGGTATTTGATTCAGTCGGTGGAGTTGAGCCTCAATCTGAAACGGTTTGGCGTCAAGCCAATAAATACAATGTGCCCCGTTTGGCTTTCGTTAATAAGATGGACCGTATTGGCGCAGATTTTTTTCGTGTCGTCGATCAAATCAAAGAACGCCTTGGCGCAACCCCAATTCCCATTCAAGTGCCTGTTGGTGCAGAAGATACGTTTGCAGGCGTCGTTGATCTGTTCCGCATGAAAGCCATCATATGGAATGAAACGGATCTGGGTATTACCTACGAAGCGCAGGAGATTCCGCCTGAGATTGCAGATGATGCGGCGTTTTATCGAGAGCAAATGATGGAGGCCGCTGCTGAGAGTAGCGATGAACTCATGGAGATTTATCTCGACTCCGGCGAACTGAGTAACGAACAAATTGCACAAGGGCTGCGCAAACGTACCATTAGTGGCGAAATCGTGCCTGCGTTGTGCGGCTCTGCGTTCAAAAACAAAGGTGTGCAAAGCCTGCTCGATGCCATTGTCGACTATCTGCCAGCACCAGATGATTTGGCGCCGGTTCCGGGTATTTTACCCAAAGATGAGGAAGGTTCTCGCGAGCGCACCGACAAAGCACCTTTCTCAGCCTTGGTGTTCAAGATCGCCAACGATTCGTTCGTGGGTTCGCTTGCGTTTATTCGGGTGTATTCGGGTTCGGTTAAAACCGGCGACATGGTCTATAACCCGGTTCGTGGCAAGAAGGAACGAATTGGTCGGCTATTGCTTATGCATGCGAACAACCGCGAAGAAATAAAAGAACTCTACGCTGGCGATATTGCGGCGTTAGTTGGTTTAAAAGAAGTGGTCACCGGCGATACGCTGTGTACCCAGAAAGATCCAATTACATTGGAAAAAATGGAGTTTCCGGAGCCGGTTATATCGGTTGCGGTTGAACCTAAAACCCTGGCTGATCAGGATAAGTTACTAACTGCACTGGGTCGGTTGTCGCGAGAAGATCCGTCTTTTCGAGTACACACCGATGAAGATTCGCAACAGACCATTATCAGCGGGATGGGAGAGCTGCATCTCGACATCATTGTTGATCGCTTAAAGCGTGAGTTTTCGGTTTCTGCCAATGTGGGTAATCCGCAGGTGTCCTACCGTGAAACTATTCGGAAGAGTGTGGAGGCAGAAGGCAAGTTTGAACGCACAGCCAGCCAGACCGGTGGAAACGCCCAGTACGGACACGTATTGTTGCGCGTTGAACCACTCGAGCGTGGTGGTGGATTCGAATTTCTAAGTGAAATTGCGGGTGCGGCCATTCCGAAAGAATTCATACCCGCTGTTGAGCAAGGTGTGCGCGATCAGCTGGCGAACGGTATTTTGGGTGGTTACCCCATGGTTGACATACGCGTCACGCTTTACGATGGCTCGTATCACGATGTCGACTCCAACGAGATGGCGTTCAAAATTGCCGGCTCAATGGGCTTTCGAGCGGCCACGCAAGAGGCCGATGCGGCTCTGCTGGAGCCGATTATGAAAGTGGAAGTGGTAACTCCGGAAGATTACATGGGTGATGTTATGGGCGATTTAAATCGTCGTCGTGGCGTTGTTCATGGGATGGATGATCAGCCTGGTGGCAAGGTTGTCCGCGCAGATGTGCCGTTGGCGGAGATGTTTGGTTACTCCACCGATTTGCGTTCTGCAACGCAGGGCAGGGCCGTATATTCGATGGAATTCGACCGATATGAGGTTCCATCTCAGGCTGTGGCCAAAAACGTACTGAAAATGTAACGAGAGTCGGGCGAAAATTCGCTCGGTGCTGTATGATTCGCAACCTACCAGCCGCGCAGGTGGCTGTTGAATGATGATGAGGGTGACAGGTGTCTAAGGAAAAATTTGAACGAACGAAACCGCACGTCAACGTTGGCACAATAGGCCATGTAGACCACGGTAAGACCACATTAACAGCGGCTTTGACAATCTGTCAGGCGGAGAAGATGGGTGGTGAGGCGAAAGCCTACGACCAGATCGATAACGCCCCGGAAGAAAAAGCGCGCGGAATCACGATCGCGACAGCGCACGTGGAATACGAATCAGACAACCGGCACTACGCCCACGTTGACTGCCCGGGCCACGCTGATTATGTGAAGAACATGATCACGGGTGCGGCGCAGATGGACGGCGCGATTCTGGTTGTATCAGCAGCCGATGGCCCGATGCCACAAACTCGTGAGCACATTCTGCTTGCGCGTCAGGTTGGTGTTCCGTACATCGTTGTGTACCTGAATAAAGCCGACATGGTAGATGATGCCGAGCTACTGGAGCTGGTTGAAATGGAAGTACGTGAGCTACTCGACAGCTACGAATTCCCAGGCGACGATACGCCTATCATCACAGGTTCAGCGCTCAAAGCGATTGAAGGCGACACCAGCGATATTGGCCGTCCATCAATCGATAAGCTAATGGAAGCGCTGGATACCTACATTCCCATGCCAGAGCGTCCAGTTGATCAGCCATTCCTGATGCCGATCGAAGACGTGTTCTCGATCTCAGGTCGAGGCACAGTAGTAACAGGTCGTGTAGAGCGTGGTGTGGTTAAGGTTGGTGAGGAAATCGAAATTGTCGGTATCCGCGATACCACCAAAACAACGGTTACCGGTGTAGAGATGTTCCGCAAGCTGCTTGACCAAGGTGAAGCAGGCGATAACGTGGGTGTTCTTCTGCGTGGTACCAAGCGTGAAGACGTAGAGCGTGGTCAGGTACTGTGTCACACAGGCACAATCACCCCGCACGTGAAGTTCGAAGCAGAAATCTATGTGCTGAGTAAAGATGAAGGTGGCCGTCATACGCCATTTTTCAGTAACTACCGTCCGCAGTTTTACTTCCGTACAACGGATGTAACGGGCGCGGTAGAGCTGCCATCGGGCACAGAGATGGTAATGCCAGGTGATAACGTGAAAATCACGGTAACGCTGATTAACCCAATTGCGATGGAAGACGGCTTACGTTTCGCTATCCGAGAAGGTGGCCGAACCGTTGGTGC
>CAKZUP010000222.1 GCA_937922945.1 uncultured Granulosicoccaceae bacterium | reverse complement strand
CCCAATATAACGCCATGATCGGCCCAGGATGTCGTTAATGCTGAGTGGTGTACTAGCCATCTTATGGCAGCTTGAGCGGGAGGCACATTGTTTTGCTTGCAAACGCTGCTCATCTCATTAATGACACTAAAGTAGCCGGGTGTCCAGTATCGTTCCTGGTAACCATCAAAGGTTGCGAATCGACCATTATCTGGTATTGATTCAATACTGTGATGCTTGCCGGATAACATGCCACCTGCCAGCGGGTTATAGACATAAAAAGCGATGTTGTAGTTTTTAAGGCATTGAAAAAGTTCGCGCTCAACATCACGAGTGAGTGCGTTATACATTCCTTGATAAACGGTCGGCACAGGCCACTCTTCTTGCCTGCACAGCTCAACAATTTCCGCCACTTGCCATGCAGCATAGTTGCTCAGGCCAAACCGTTTAAACTTTCCCTGATTATAAAGTTCAGCCACAGCTGTTAGCGTTTCGCTTATGGGTGTATCCAGATCGGGGGAGTGCAAATAGAATAAGTCTATTGAATCGGTATTGAGCCGTGCCAGTGAAGTGGTTAACTGATGTTTTATCGACGTGGCGGTTAAGCCGTCATTGATTTTGGGATTCGCTTTACCGGCGAGCGCCAGACCATCCAGCACACCATCATTGTTCAGGTTGCCCAGCAACTCTTCGGTTTTACCTTTGTTATAGACATAAGCGGTGTCCAGCTCGACATGCCCTTTTTGCGTAAACGACGCTATCATCTGCTTCGCTGTTGGCTGATCAACCTGATCGCTGAACGTCATGGAGCCAAGAATCGTTTTCATTGCGTACAAGCCTTTAACGTTAATTTGAGAAGCAACAACCCCATTAGTTTCGCAGAAATTGCGTGAAAGATAAAATACTGGTGCTTATTCAATGTAAAGTTCTCTTACAGGGTTAGCAGTCATTCACGGTCGATTGAATGAACTGCACCGCGACGATAAAAAAGCAACAATTGAGGTGCTGGAAATTGACCAGATGGATATTACTGAGCGGCGCATTATTCGCTCTTACCACAGTAATGATTGGCGCATTCGGTGCGCACTCACTTAAAGCGGTGCTGGACGCAAAAGCCATGGGCTGGATAGACACTGGCACGTTTTATCAGGCGCTGCACGCGATGGGCTTACTTGCATGCGGATTTTTACCCCAAAGCAAATCAACGAACATAACCGGCATTCTTTTTATTGCAGGGATAAGTTTATTCTGCGGCAGCCTGTATTTGATGGCGCTAACGGGTGTAACAAAACTGGGTATCATTACACCCATTGGGGGTGTCTGTTTTCTTGCCGGGTGGCTGTCGTTTTGTCGGGCTGTATGGACTATTGGTAAGTAGCGCAACGCGTGTGAGCAACCGAGGTACACACCGTTTTTAGGTAATTCGAGCACCTGTTCCCACATCAAACAAATGCACCTGCTGCGGGCTCAACCTCAGTTGCTCCTTACTACCATCGTTTGGCGTTCTGTACACTCCAGGGATGCTCACACTCATGAGTGTGTCATCACCAGCTAAGGTGCCATGCAACAACGTGGTCGCACCCAACGGTTCGGCATAACTAACATTGAACAGCAGCGCGCCCTCATCGTCAATTTCCAGGTGTTCGGGTCGAATGCCGATACTGACTTCCCCACTGTAGGACGTTGAAACTGCAAACTCACCGCCCTCTGCGATAGAGAGCTTGCCTTGATCAACCTGTCCCTTCAACACATTCATTGCCGGGCTGCCAATGAACTGCGCTGCAAATAAGGTTGTCGGTTGTTCATAAACATCAAGCGGCGTGCCGATTTGCTCTGCAACACCACTGTTCATAACAATCATTCGATCGGCCATGGTCATGGCCTCAACCTGATCGTGAGTAACATACAAAGACGTGACACCGAGCTTTGCTTGTAACTGCTTAATCTCTAAGCGCATTTGTACTCGCAGTTTCGCATCAAGATTAGACAAAGGCTCATCAAATAGAAACACCGCAGGTTCACGCACAATCGCCCGTCCCATGGCAACGCGCTGCCGTTGGCCGCCGGATAACTGTTTCGGTTTCCTGTCGAGGTATTCGCTGAGCTGCAGTAGCTCGGCGGCCTGATTCACTTTCTCATCGATGACTTTTTGAGAAAATTTTCTGATTTTCAAACCGTAGGCCATGTTCTGGCGTACCGACATATGCGGATAAAGCGCATAGTTTTGAAATACCATCGCTATATCGCGATCCATCGGTTCCTTTTCATTAACACGCTCATTATTGATCTGCACTTCACCGTGCGTAATGGTTTCCAAACCCGCGACCATCCGCAATAAAGTTGACTTACCACAACCAGATGGACCAACGATAACCACGAACTCGCCGTCGTTGATGTCGGCGGAAACGCCATGAATGACATCCACTTTTCCGAAGGATTTTTTTACATTGCTGATTGTTAGAGTGGCCATATTATTTTTCGCTATCCACAAGTCCACGGATAAATAACTTTTGCATCGACACAACCACAATGACAGGGGGAATCATGGCAAGAATCGACGTTGCCATGATAACCGGCCATTCAGCCACGTCATCGCCCGATGGGAACATCTGTTTAATACCCATAACAATCGTATTCATTTCAGGATCGGTGGTAATTAACAGCGGCCATAAATACTGGTTCCAGCCGTAAATAAACAGAATGACAAATAGCGCCGCAATATTGGTGCGACTCATGGGTAACAATATATCGATGAAGAAACGCATGGGTCGTGCACCATCAACACGAGCAGCTTCTGCCAATTCATCGGGAATGGTCATAAAGAATTGACGGAATAAAAACGTTGCGGTGGCTGATGCAATAAGCGGAAAGATCAGCCCCGAGTAACTATTCAGCATGCCGAACCCGGCAACCACTTCATAAGTGGGGACGATACGAACCTCCACCGGCAGCATCAGCGTTATGAATATCAGCCAGAAGAAAAATGTACGGCCTGGAAAGCGAAAATACACCAGCGCAAACGCTGAGAGCAACGATATTATGATTTTTCCAATGGCAATACCCAACGCCATTATGAGTGAATTAATCAACATGGTTGATACAGGCACGTTGACACCTGCGAACAAAGCTTTCTTATAATTT
>CAKZUP010000221.1 GCA_937922945.1 uncultured Granulosicoccaceae bacterium | reverse complement strand
TTTCACATTCTAAATTGGAGAGTCATAAATGAAAAAGATGCGGCCACGCATGAGTAAAGAACAATGGGCAGCAATCATTGAACAACAACGCCAATCAGACTTGAGCATCGAGCTGTTCTGTCAAGAACGCGATATCGGGCTTGCGTCATTCAATAAATGGAAGCGCCGGCTGAGTTCCACCGATATACTGCCTGCTTCAAGCCATCAGGCACCAGAATTCAATCAAGTGCGCTTGGCTGAGCCAACAGAAGAACTTGCTATGCCTACCGTTACTTTAACATTAGGCGCTGGCATGATACTAACTATCATCAATGCACCCCATGGGCAGTGAGCGCTGGTCGCCAGAGCAAGTATTCGTTTATCGTCATCCAGTAGACATGAGGAAACAGATTAACGGCCTTGCCATCATTGTCAGTGCTCAGTTAGAACGCGACCCAACTGATCGTGCAATTTATGTATTCGCCAACAAAGCGCGAGACAAAATCAAGTTGCTTGTTTGGCATCGCAATGGGTTCTGGCTACTTTACAAGCGACTGGAGAAGCAACGCTTTCATTGGCCCGATTGGTTTGAGTCTGATGTGTTGTGTTTAACGCAAGAACAGTTGGATCAACTCGTTGATGGATTTAATCTCAACGGTATGCGACCACACCGTGCATTGTTCTATGCGCATACTGCATAAACCGCTTAAACGCGATACACTTTATGCCCATGGACGGGCTACTAACCAACTTACCAAGCGACCCAGAAGAGCTTATAGCGCTGCTGCACAAACAGCAGCGCAGCCTTGAAGAACACCAACGCAAGCTCGATGCGAACGAGCGTCAGTTACAGCGCAGTGAAAAACGTAACGAACGTTTAGAAAAAACACTGCAAACTAAAATCGGTACCATCGAGCAATTAGAAGAACGCCTTCGCGCCTTGCTCATCCATCGCTATGGCAAACGCTCCGAACGTATTAACCCAGATCAGTTCACGCTGTTCAATGAAGCAGAGTTAACGCTCGACACTGAGACACGTGTTGATGATGTCGACCAAGACGACATCAACGTTAAGCCCCATTCACGCCAGCGCAACAATACTCGCAAACCACTACCCGAGCAGTTACCGCGGGTTGATGTGCTGCATGAGCTCAGTGATGATGAACGTCAGTGCAGCTGTGGCTGCACGCTGGAACGTATCGGTGAAGATACCCATGAGCAACTCTCTATTATTCCGCGACAATACTTTGTGGTTCGCCATACCCGTGCACGCTATGCGTGCACCTGTAAGGCCAAAGCAATAACAGCCAATGCGCCAGCGCATCCGCTACCCGGTGCAAACGTGACACCTATGATGTTGGCGCACGTGATGGTGTCGAAGTTTTTAGATGGATTGCCACTGTATCGCCAAGAGAAGATGGCAGCACGAGACAACATTGATTTACCGCGAGCAAAACAAGCTCGCTGGATAATCAATGGCAGTAGTGTGTTCCAACCGGTTATCAATCGCTTTATGGATACGCTTTTTAGCTATGACATTGCCATGAGCGATGACACTAGTATCCGTGTACTCAACACGGAAGAGAGCTCGTCAAAAACGCAAAGTGCGCTGTGGATCCGCCGGGGTGGCCCTCCGGATAAACCGGTGGTGCTCGTTGACTATGCGTCATCCAAATCGGGTGAGGCTGCTTACGGATTACTCGGCGAGTTCCGAGGCACCTTAGTGTGCGATGGCGCGAGTAACTTTAATCTCTCAGTGAAAACGAACGACTTAAAGGTCGCTCTGTGCAACGACCACGCACGGCGGCGGTTCCGTCGAGTGTTTGATCAACTGAGCAAAGAGAAAAAGAGTGCCGCCCCTGGCTCTGTGGCTGGCGAAGGAGTGCTGCGATACAAAGCGCTGTACAAGATAGAAAGGCGCATTGCGCAACTCGCCCCAGAAGAGAAGCTGAAAATCCGGCAGGACGAAGCGTTACCACTGTGGCGTGAGTTCATCGAATGGGCATTGAAGACCCAAATCGAAGGCGTACAGCACGCTGGAACGACGGATGCGTTGGCATACTTACTCAAGCACGCCGACCAGCTACAAACCTATTGCTACGATGGCCGTCTGCCAATCTCGAATATCCAAGCAGAGCATGTTGCAAAGACAATCGCCATTGCGCGCAAAAACTTCATGTTCGCTGATACCGAATCTGGTGCTGTCGCCAGTGGGCGCGTGTTCAGCGTTATCGAAACCGCTCGCGCCAATGGCCACAATCCACAGCATTATCTGAGTGTGCTGCTGGCAGAACTGCCGAATGTGCAATCCCTCGATGACATTGATGCTTTACTGCCTTGGTCAATCACGCCCGAACTGATTGCCGAACGATACGCTGCTTTTCCAACACCTTAAACCTAAACTACAGCACAAGCGATGCTAGTTGAGCAACCTGTGTCGGGTAGATCGCTTACCATACGAATAGGTGATGATTGGGGATATTCTAAGACTAAGAAAATAGACAATGCCTAACATTAACAGTTTTCGCCAAATTCTTAGTTAGGAGTACGCTGTCGCTTCAGTCCTGTAAACTCACATGTAACTAATGGTGGCTGTTAGGCATACTCCATTTCGTGTCTTGTAATATTGCTAGGAGAGCTCTTGAATACTTGAATAAGAGTCAACGATTAGAAAACTGAACAAGGTCGGTCGTCTATCGGAAAATCAGTAGCTAACACAATGACCGCTATCGAACAGCAATGGGTGAGTAAATTCTATGGCTCGTTTGTTATTTGATTCTTAATTCATTTTGAGCTGCTTTACTAACTTCACTCCATTACACTGCTAAAAGAAACTCACTACCGAACATTAATTGATACGGCGTTTGAACTCTTTCCTGTAGGATTCTTGCATACTCACGAAAAATAGCATTTTCAATGTAATCTTCTAATATATCTCGTACTCTGGCAATATCATCTTTCGCTGCGAGCGCATGTATGAAATCCTCCGTGAAAATAATTTGAAATCCTATATTAGAGCCAACTGTTTTTCCACCTTTAGCGTCGAGAACTGGCATCAGCCATTCGGCTGTTATAAAGCGACTGCTACTGCCGGTTTGTATTACTGAACTGTTGAAGATTTGGTTAGAGGGCCAAAGAAATTCGCGGGGAAAAAAGGCTTCCTTAACACCATCCAGCATAAATTGTAGGTTGGTACATACTTGCTGTACATGCCCGGATGCCGAGATACGTGGAAAACTGGTTGGTCCTGCATCGTTAAATTGATTTTGGATGAATGCTAACTGTGATACATCATAGGTGTCAGCAGATAGCTGCGCAGAGTAAACTGAATTTTCACCGATTGTAGCGACGAGCACGTCATTGTCACTGCCAGTGCAAAAATCCCCAATAGTGCCAATCGAAAATTCCCCACTTTGGGTAATTCGGTGAGGTTTAACGCCTTGCCTTTTTACCATCGCGTGTCAACGCTTCTTCAAGGATTAATTCAGTGGAGAACGGCTAGCGATGGTTCCTATGGGGAGTATTTTCATGATTCATCAACTCAAACAAGACGGGCACTCTATCTCTGAGATAGCCAGACGACTCAATATGGAT
>CAKZUP010000220.1 GCA_937922945.1 uncultured Granulosicoccaceae bacterium | reverse complement strand
GCTGAAATGGTGAGTTCACTTCAGCACAGTAAAATGAACCAATTCAAGCAGTTCTATCGAAATCTGGATGCCCTGCTTATTGACGATATTCAGTTCTTTGCTGGCAAAGAACAAACCCAGGAGGAGTTTTTCCACAACTTCAATGCTCTATTCGAAGGGGGTCAGCAAATTGTGCTCACCTGCGATCGCTACCCTAAAGAAGTCTCAGGCTTAGCTGATCGACTCAAAACGCGATTCGGCTGGGGTTTAACCGTCGCGGTCGAACCGCCTGAACTGGAAATGCGGGTTGCCATATTGCACAGCAAAGCCGAACAGGCGGGGTTTGAACTGCCTTCTGAGGTCAGTTTTTTCGTGGCCAAGAAAATCCGTTCCAACGTCCGTGAGCTCGAAGGCGCACTAAAACGACTTATCGCCTCCACGCGCTTCACCGGTGAGCCCTTCTCTATCGACTCAGCGAAAGAAGTTCTGTCTGACCTGTTGGCTGTTCAATCCAAATTAGTGATGATTGAAAATATTCAGAAAACGGTTGCTGAGTACTATAAGATTCGGTTAGCTGACCTATCTGCGAAGAGTCGATCTCGCTCGATAGCCAGGCCTCGTCAGGTGGCTATGAGCCTGGCGAAGGAGCTAACCAGCAAGAGCCTGCCCGAGATTGGACAAGCGTTTGGTGGACGAGATCATACAACAGTTATGCATGCATGTAAGAAGGTTGCTGAGCTCAAAGAATCAGACTCCGGTATACGCGAAGATTATGCTAACTTGATGCGTATTCTGACAACATAACTTGAACGATAAACAGACGAAAACCAAGCTTATAAAACTGCGTATAGCCTGTGGATAAACCTTTAATAAGCTTGTGAGTTAATTGGGCAAGCCGAGTTATCCACATTTAGCACACAGCTTTTAGACTAGGCTTAAGGCTATTTATACAGGCTGGATTTTCCATTTAAGTATTTGAAAAATAACGATATTATAGACTTATCAACAGACTTGTTATTCAGTAGTAATAACAATAATAAAATTTATATAAAAAAATCTTTTTTTTAACTGCCTATGAAATTCAGTGCACAACGCGAATCGTTACTGACTCCTTTGCAACATGTCTTTGGGGCTGTTGAACGCAGACAAACATCACCGGTATTAGGCAATGTGTTGTTACATGCCACAGGCGAGTCGTTAACCATTACGGCAACCGATACCGAGATTGAGCTGCAAGCAACATCCAATATGCACATCGATGCCGATGGCGAAATAACGGTACCTGCCAGAAAGCTTTTGGACATTTGCAAATACCTGCCTGAGTCAGCGCGTGTAGATTTCGATTCCACTGGTGACAAAGTAAAATTTAATTCAGGAAGAAGCCGGTTTACGCTCGCAACCCTTCCTGCTGAAGAATTTCCTAAAGTGGAAGCGCTAACCGATGCACAGTCAGTTACTGTCACGGCTGCGCAACTGCATCAATGCATACGCAGCACGTCTTTCTCGATGGCGCAGCAGGATGTGCGTTTCTACCTCAACGGGATGTTGCTGGAGATTGGATCGGGTCGACTGTCGTGCGTTGCTACAGATGGTCATCGCCTCGCCTACTCCCAATGCGAAACCGATGCAGAACCCGAGACGCCGGTTCGAGCGATTATTCCTCGCAAAAGCGTGACAGAGCTACAGCGCTTACTAGGGTCTGCTGATGCCGAGGAAACCGTGATTCTCGCCGTAACACCACAGCACATGCAGGTGCAAATGGGAGACGTACGACTGACAACAAAACTCATCGACGGGCGTTTTCCCGATTACAACCGCGTGATTCCCATCGATGGAAACAAAGAGCTACTAATCGACTGTGCGACGCTAAAACAATCGCTAACACGTGCATCAGTGCTGTCGAATGAAAAATACCGTGGTGTGCGATTAGCTCTGGAATCCGGGGTTTTGACAATTTCCAGCAACAACCCAGACCAGGAAGAAGCCATCGATGAGCTAGAGGTTGAATACACAGGAGATTCGGCTGAAATCGGTTTCAACGTGACCTACCTGCTCGACGTGCTTAACGCGGTGGAATCTGAAAATGCCCGTATTGTTCTGAAAGACGGTAATAGCAGTGTTTTAGTCACGCCTGAACAAACCAGCGACAGCAAGTACGTTGTCATGCCTATGCGTCTGTGATTCTGACGCAAATTGATATTCGTGGATTGCGAAATCTGCGAGAAGCCTCGCTGTCCCCCGCTCCAGGATTTAACCAGATTACCGGACCGAACGGTGCCGGTAAAAGTAGCGTGCTGGAAGCCATTCACTGCTTGTCAGTCGGCCATTCCTTCCGAACCCGAAAAGCCAAAGAGTTGATCACCCGCGGTGAGGATGAATACACCCTCGCCTGTCAGATGCTGGATACCGCATCGGAACAGGTTCATCGAAGCGGACTTCGTCGCCACCGCGATGGCACCACAGAGCTTCGCCTGAATTACGAAGAAATTCGCTCAATTGCTCTGGTAACCCAACTTCTTCCGGTCAAAGCGCTCACACCTGATAGCCACAGCCTTATTCAGGAAGGCCCCAGCGGGCGTCGCCAGTTTATTGATTGGGGTACGTTCCACGTGGAACATGGCTTTTTCGACGCCTGGCGAATCTACCGTCGAGCGCTATCCCAACGAAATCAGAGTTTGAAAGATCAAGCGCCAGATTCTGAGGTGAACTCCTGGGACGAAGCTTTGATTCAGTCTGGTTCGCAGCTGGACACGTACCGCCGTCAATACGTCGATTCGTTGCAACTGACGCTTGTGGAACTTATGGCAGCCATGGAGACGATGTTCCACGTGGAACTTAGTTACCGCAGTGGTTGGTCAGAAGGTATTGGGTTGGCCGAGGCATTGGAAAAGAATGCCCAGAACTGCCGACGGTTCAGAACCACAACCGTGGGCCCGCATCGAGCTGAACTCCAGGTTATGGCTGACGGTGTTCTAGCGCGCCAGATTTTATCTCGAGGTCAGCAGAAGCTGCTGGTGTATGCCATGCATCTGGCCCAGCTGAAATTGCTGTACGCGATCACTGGAAAGCCTGCGGTCGTGCTTTGCGACGATTTGCCATCTGAGCTGGATAAGGTCCAAAGCGGCAAAATACTCGATGAAATTGGCAAGCTCGACAGCCAGGTTTTTCTGACCAGTACAGAGGCTCAGGTATTAGAAAATAGACCCAGCGAAATGTTCATAGTGGCAGGCGGAGAGCTACGAAAGGGAGTATAATTGAGGGGTTAATCTGAGTGAAATTGCTATGGCCGATACTCCAAATTACGATTCCTCGAATATCAAAGTTCTCAAAGGCTTGGACGCGGTTCGTAAACGTCCTGGCATGTACATCGGGGACACTGACGACGGCACCGGTTTGCATCACATGGTGTTTGAAGTTGTCGATAATTCCATCGATGAGGCTCTGGCCGGACACTGCAGCGCAATTACCGTTACCATCCATCCTGACGAGTCTGTCAGCGTATCGGACGATGGTCGCGGCATACCCACCGATATTCACAAAGAAGAGGGCAGATCTGCCGCAGAAGTCATCATGACGGTGCTGCATGCCGGCGGAAAGTTCGACGACAATTCCTATAAGGTATCAGGCGGTTTGCACGGTGTGGGTATCTCTGTGGTTAACGCGTTGAGTGAATGGCTCACATTGAGTATTCAACGCGAGGGTAAAGACCACTTCCAAGAATACAAAGATTCTGTTCCGGTGTCCGATTTGAAAGTCATTGGGGATACGGATAAAACCGGCACCACCATTCATTTCAAACCCAGCGCCGATACGTTTTCAAATATCCTGTTTGAGTTCGATGTTTTGTCTAAGCGGCTGCGAGAGCTGTCGTTTTTGAACAGTGGTGTGAAGATTATTCTGCAAGACAAACGAACAGACGCAAGCGAAACGTTTTTCGCTGAAGGTGGCATAAGCGCATTCGTTGAGCACCTGAATCGAAAGAAGACCGGTGTGCACAACACCATCATCCACACATTGGGTGAAAAAGACGATGTTGCTGTGGAAGTTGCTTTGCAGTGGACCGATTCGTACCAGGAAAACATCTACTGCTTTACCAATAACATTCCTCAGCGCGATGGTGGTACGCATTTGGCGGGCTTTCGTGGTGCGTTAACGCGAACATTGAACCAATATATTGAGTCTAGCGGCGCGGCTGCCAAGGCAAAAGTATCAGCAACTGGCGACGATTCTCGAGAGGGCTTAACAGCCGTTCTGTCGGTGAAAGTACCTGACCCTAAGTTCTCCTCACAAACCAAAGACAAATTAGTATCCAGCGAAGTGAAGGGCTGTGTGGAATCTGTGTTGGGTGAGTTCATGCATGACTTCCTGCAGGAGCATCCAACCGAAGCTAGAGAGATTACCGCCAAAATAATCGATGCGGCGCGGGCGCGAGAAGCAGCGCGAAAAGCGCGGGAAATGACTCGACGAAAGGGTGCTTTGGATATCGCAGGCTTACCGGGCAAACTGGCCGATTGCCAGGAACGCGACCCGGCGAAATCTGAGATCTATCTGGTGGAAGGGGACTCTGCTGGCGGTTCAGCAAAGCAGGGCAGAGATCGACGTCGTCAGGCAATATTGCCACTTAAGGGCAAGATTCTGAACGTTGAGAAAGCCCGTTTCGACAAAATGCTGCAGTCGGCCGAAGTAGGGACCTTAATCACGGCGTTGGGTTGCGGCATTGGACGGGATGAATTCGATGTTGAGAAATTGCGCTATCACTACATCGTGATCATGACCGATGCAGATGTTGACGGTTCGCATATCCGTACTTTGCTACTGACATTTTTCTATCGCCAAATGCCAGAGCTTATTCGACGCGGGCATATCTATATTGCACAGCCTCCGCTGTACAAAGTAAAGAAGGGCAAGCAAGAACGCTATGTAAAAGACGATGCTGAGTTGAATGCGCACTTGCTTCAACTGGCCATGGAGAACGCACGCTTACACGTCAACGATGGTGCGCCAGCTCTAAGCGAAACAGGTTTAGAAGCATTAGCCAACGAATACATGCGCGTTAATCTTCAGTTCAATCGAATGGAGCGACGCGTGAGCCGCGACATACTTGAAGCACTGTTGAACGTCAGGTCGATAGCTATCGAAGATTTAAAAGACAAAGACAAAGTGTTGAAATTCGGCGAAGGACTTATCGCAGAACTGAACTCAGTGTTACCGGTAACATCGCAGTACAGCGTTGTTTGTATTGAAGAAGAAGGTTTGTTTGGCGTTAAGCTTTTACGCCGTATTCACGGTAACGACTATGAAGTCGATCTTGAACCCGGCTTTTTCCAAGCCCCGGACTATCGGTCAGTCGGAAGCCTTGCCGATAAGCTTGACGGAATGCTAGGCGAGGGTGCAACCATCAAACGTGGTGAGCGTGAAACATCGGTTACGCACTTTAAAGAAGTCATGGATTGGTTGCTGGCCGAATCAAAACGCGGCTTATCGATTCAACGATACAAAGGCCTGGGTGAGATGAACCATGAGCAACTGTGGGAAACCACCATGGATCCTGAAGCGCGTCGTATGTTGCAAGTGAGCATTGAAGATGCAATGGCCGCAGATGAAGTGTTTGATACATTAATGGGCGATCAGGTAGAGCCGCGTCGTGATTTTATTGAACGCAATGCGTTGTCTGTTTCGAATTTGGATGTTTAGGTTTTTTAGTTGACTATTTATTGAGATTATCTTGAATCCTTAAGATAGTTTTTATTCTTAGATATTTTCTACGTATTCGAAAGGTATTTTGGTAGTTCAAGCTGACCACGACTGTGTCGTGATCAGCTATGAATTAAGTATCCAATCTAATTGCAGGCACTGAGAATTTTCTTCAAATCGCCTTCTAGTATGTCATCAGAAACCGGGTGTAACGCTGAATCAGTATAGCCGCGTTCCCCGAGTCGAATTTGGTTGCCAACAAGCCCCACTGTTGGCGTTAACCTGTCGAAGTCCAAAGACACAACTTTTACTACCCCTATGGATTTCTGATGCTTCAATTTTTGGATATCAATGGTGCGTAATCCGTTACCGGCGATTTTATCTTTCACACAATCCAAAGGATCACCGTTTTCACTAAATAGCGCCAATATAAATGTAAGATCTTTTTCGGTCGGATTGATAATGTTGATCAGGTGTTGTGGTATTTCTCTTAAATCAAAGTGTCCGATTAAGTAGCTCGCGACAGATCCTGATGAACCACCTGTGCCAGGATTTTCGTTATTTGTATTTGAACCACCTCCGGTACTGCCACCGGGAGGTTGTTGAACCCGTGATAGCGTCACATACCGTTCTGCTAATCGAGGAGCCATTTCACCGCGGTTGTTTGTACCAACCGAACGAAATAAAAGCTTGTAAACACCTGGAGTGGCCGTTTGCGAAAAAGTATTAGCCCATTGTGCGTCTTGGGTAACACCGTCATTGTGATCACCATCGTCCTCCAAAGTAACTTCAGCCGAAACCCCATCGGGTCGAGTTATGGTGACAGAGACTGAACCATTTGGTGCAGGTTGACCTCGATCTGTTAACGCTGCTTGGAGATTGAGTATCGAGCCCGGTACAAAACTTGTGGTAGTGACGTTAGCCACCATACGGTAGTTCGAAGAAACAGCCCCGGCAAAGCCCACTGGCACTAAGCCTTGCACTGGCTGCATGGCACCTTGATAACCATAACGGGTGTCTGTCAATGCGATTTTTGCTCTTTCATCGCTCCAATTTCCGTTAGGTGTTAAACGCAATAGCCAGTCGCCTACGTAGGTACTTGCTTGGGCAGGGTCTGGAAAAACAACCCGATAAACACGATAATTACGGCGTTGTTTTTCCTGAATCGGAATTCCCCCGATGTTCACACCAGGAACCAGTACTTGGCCATCCGGTGCTACAAATTCCAAATCGTAAAATGAGCGCATTACAGGATCGTCCAACACAATAAAAGTAGCATTGCGGTCTGAAGAAATAACAGTGGCTCTATCCACAATGATTGGCGATGTAGTGTTCAAATTTACGATATGCGTTGGGTCCGTAACCATGTCCATATCCGCAGCACTTGAGAATATCTTGAAATAAAAAGCCTCCAAATCGAAGAGCGTTTCATCACTTAGTGTATTCGTCACTTGGTGATAACCATCGGCCCCCATATTGGTAATGTTTTGAAGTTTCTCCGGCTCAATATCAAATCCAAGGCCAACGCTGTACAGCTGAACGTGCGAGTGATTAGTTTCTATGTCAGTAATCGCTGATGATATATCCGGTGTTTCGGTTTCTCGGCCGTCTGTTAGTACAACGACAACAGAGCCGCGATCACTATCTGGTCCGCCAACGGTATCCGCAGCCAAAATCATTGCACCACCAATACCAGTTCCTCCATTGGGCTCGAGCTCATCAATATCAAAAAGACTTGCTGTGCTCAGTTGATCATTTGCAATATCGTCTTTTGAGTTTTCGGTGATATTTGTCAATGGCAAGTAAGGGGCAGAGCTTGCATTGTACTTAACCATACCCAGACGATCACCCGCAGATTCGCGAAGTAAATCTGTGTAGAGTGAAGCCGCATTTCGCATCGCCTCAATTTTGCGTTGGTCACCAGCTAAGTCATCCATCGAGCCAGAACGATCAAGTACCAATATAGTGTCTATCGGTCTGGGTGAAACACCTTCACCAGTGAGCAAAATATTGGTTGACGGTGCAGAATCCGAGTTGCTGGTCGCTTGCAACTGGATACTGTGCATACCTAGCGCCACCGGTTCGTATTCTATTGCCAATATAAAAGGCGGGTCTCCTGGATTTATCGAAAATGAAACCGGCGAGGTTGCCACATTAGTTTCGAAGTGCACAAAGTCTGGGCTTGAATTGGGAGTGATGAGACTGACTTCACCGGTTAAAGTTGCGTCACCATCGTTATGAAGCACTAATGCTTTGGTAAATGAAAAACCCCTTTCGACTTCACCAAAATTCAGAACTTCCTCTGCGATACGCAGCACCGGTGTGGGCACATTGTTGCACAAGGCTTGCATTTCCAAGATATGTGGTTGTCCCAGTTCGCTGCCTTCATTACCGGGCGGCATGGTCAGCGCTAACGCTTGGTTCAGTACAGCGTTACAGTAGCTACCGCCAGTACCGTCCATACTGTTAATGTTATTTGCAACAGAGATTTTTGGAAATCGACCCGCGTTATTAGGGCCTTGTTGGTGGCAGCCAGTACAAGAATTGATGCCTTCAATATTCGGAACCGCTAATGAAGGACCGGCATTTTGTGGCCAGCTAGGGTGGACTAGAGGGTCATACCATTCATCCGGCATAGTGCTTGTTCGAGGTATAGCCGGGTGCCCTAATGCCGTATTGGGGTGCAAGACAAATGGGTTTTCGCCTGAATGGCATGCTGTGCAAGTTCCACCTTCCCCGTCCAGTAATTCTGCACCTCCCGCAAAATTTCTAAGTTCAGGCTCGTTGTTCTCTCTTGGGCGTCTTCCGGCGTATATTTCTACAGTTTCATCAGCACCGATATCGAAAGGTTCGTTGTTAACTTGGTTGTCCCAAAAACATGCTTTGCTGGTTTGTCGCCCAAGGCAAATAATGCCGATAGCCAAATAATCACCAGTACCGTCGATAATTCTTGGTAAAGCTATACATATACCTTCTGGAGCGTTATACACATAAGGAGCTGCTGTGAAATTATTTCGTAATATAAACTCATTATCTAGTGTGCCGGTGTTCTCCCATTGCGATTCTGGGTCGTTTGGTGGTAACCAATCTGGGGGGGAAGGGACACCGTTGGCAGCGCATTCGTCAAAGTATGCCTGTCCAAGGTTAAACGTTGAGAATAGTGTGATGCTACCTGACTCTTCCGAGTCACTGACACTCAACATCTGGCGCAAATTATCGGGAATTATTGGCGGTTTCGATTCAGGAAAAAACGAAATACCTAATAATTTTTTTACTAACCGTGCATGCCCTAGATTAAACGTTCTCAATTCGGGTTCTATCGATAGGCTTAGCCGTTCAATCAAACTAGCGCGTACCAGAAACTGGAAGTAATTCTTTTCGGTTTGGTTGTGTTCAGAAAGTTGGCTGATTGTAGAAGCCTTGTTTTTATATTCTTCACTCGCCTCGCGGCTCAGTCGCTGACCAACCATGTTCAACGCATTATCAAAATAAAAATTTTGAATACTAAGTAGTGTTTCAACCGACCTATCAATTTCTTTTCCGTCTTTTGAGAACAATGCTCCGTGACCAATATACGCAACAGGATCATTTTCTTGAGCAAACGTATGTCCAAAAGATAGTAGTGATGCCAATAGAACAAGAGCAAAACGGATTATTGTTATTCTCATTAAAACCCCTTATGTAAGTGTATATTTAGAAAAGCGGTACAACACACACGATTGAACGTTAATCGACACCTTTTAAAGTGCGATGTAAAAGCCTGTAGTTAGGTAAAGAGAGGTTTGAATATTTTCGTATTCAAATTCTGATCGAATATAATGGCGATATAGATTTGTGTCATCGTTTAATAAGGTGAGTAACATAAGAAATTAATAGATAATTTCGTTTGAATAGATAGTTTTGGTAACTCGGCGTCACTACGAGTAGTATGAATGGAGCTATACAATTGGGTCGTGCAGCTAGTGGTTTAGTTGGAAACCTCCGTTATCTTGCAGTAGCAAATGAAACCTGAGCAACTGTGGGAAACCACCTCGGACCCTGAGGCTCGTCGTATGTTGCAAGTCAGCATCGAAGATGTAATGGCGGCAGAAGAGGGGTTTGATACGTTATAGGTGACTAGATAGTGCCGATGCGTGATTTTGTTGAGCTTAATGCGTTGTCTGTTTTAATTTGCATATTTAGTGTTGCGCCTTTAAGTTTGACTGTGTAGAGGTTCTTTATACCCCAAGCTTGTTTAAAGGATTATCCGTGTAGCCGCTTTGAAGGTGATTTATCCAAGTGTGAAACTTTAACGGAATTCTGTTATTTGTAAGTGCTGAAAAGCCAGTTGAGGGAGAGTGTCAATGGAGGTCATTGTTGCGGCAATTATAGGCGCGGTAGCAACGATTGCTGCGGCTTTGCTTACCCGAAACAACAGCAACAATAGTGCTCCAAACACGAAGAATAGTTTTCGGAGTACAGATGATAGTAAAGATAAACAACCAGCGGTCAGTGAAAATCACACAACCACCAAGCGGTCGGGTGTGCGAATTATCTTTGCTATTGCCGTACTTTTGATTGGTGCGTTTGCGTCATTTATGGGGTTCGCCATAACTCACGATAAACTGCATGCAGGAATGAGCGTATCTATTATTGTAGGCGTTGTTCTATTGGTAATCAGTGTCTATTTATCAAAGTTGGTTTGGAAAGGGCTAAACCACGGTTAATGCGACGTGGAAAAAAGACACCATAATATTCACTCTTTCACGGCGATAACTCATGATCAAATAAAACAAACAGCCCCTCAAAATTGCCATTCGTATTCACACCGTTTGCCAGGGTGACATCAAAACTCATACGGGCATTGTTACCCACTAATCTCTCGACAGATATGGTTCCGGCTGTAATATCAATGAATTCATTGTCTTCACTATCGATTGAACCGTTTTCATTAATATCGACACCAAAGCGCCCGTCGTTAAAGAAGAATCTGCCAGCGACCAGAGGGCCATCATCATCCGTTGTGTTCGGCTCGTAAGTGAAGGTTGCCGAGCTAAAGCGATCACCTCCGGGTGCATGTAACTTCGCTCGCAGCCAAACGCTGGCTCCGGTAGGCCGCCAGATTAGAAACGTTGGCGATAGGCCGTTACCGAAAATAGTGGTCGATGTAAAATCTGCATTCGCTACGGCGAACTGACTAGTCCTATGCGTATCGTTTCGCTGTGTTGGGCGGAATGAAAAAGCTTCTTCAAAGCCATGGGTTAGCGGATATTCAACACCTCCGTACGATAGCGAGTTATTCCCGGCAGGCGTAGCAGGGGGTGTCGGTTCATTGCTACTTCGTTCGCAGGTAAGGTTCAGGCTCTCTGCAAACACAAGACTCATGGAATCTGGACCACTAAAGAGAATGTTTGAGAAATTGTTCTGCACACCAGTATCATTGACAACGGTCATCATAGTGGTTGCGCCGGTGGCTTGCCATGTGAAACCAGACTGCACGTTTGGGTTGGATTTATCGGTCTCTGTCCCAGTGCCATCGGCTAGCAAGCGATAAGACAACCGGGTATTGCCCTCGCTTAACACGCACTCCCAGGTTTCAGATCTGGAAGCATCGGTCAGCAATGCGCCACGCAACGTTTGGGCGTCGGTTGGGTCAGAAAAGGGTGTGGCAGGGCTCTCACTACGCTCGCCGGAACCCGACGAGCTACACGATTGCAGCCCCATAAAAACCAATGCAACCAGAACAAAAATCTTTGCGCGTGTGCCTTTGCCGATTAGTATCATCATGTACTTGAATCCGCCACTCTTTGCCTGCAATTTCCTATTATTCTTGCATAGAAGTCTGGCCACTACCAGCTAGACGACAAGGAGGCAATATGCCCCTTCTTTAATCTGTGAGTTTTTAGCCTTGATTTGCAGATGCTCGTTTTAGAGGCGTACTATAAGTAGAGATCTTGATGGCGCTGCACGTTCAAGTAACATCAATAAATGACCAATACGATAAATATTTTATCAGCACTACTGACAGTTACATCAGCATGAGCATAATTACTATTCGCGCATACATGAACCAGTTACTCGGGTGGCGTCACTTTGAGACGGTTATCCTAACGTTGATCATCATAAACTCGATAATCCTGGCACTTGAAACCAGCCCAACGGCTATGAGTGCCGCGGGCAGCTGGATCTACTTACTGGATAAACTATTTCTGGGTATATTTGTGCTGGAGCTCGCCATACGGCTATCTGCTGACTTTCGTGGTTTTTGGCGCGACCCATGGCGTATATTTGATTTTCTTGTCATAGCAATCGCGTTGCTACCCACCACTGGCTCGTTATCAATACTGCGATCGCTGCGCATTTTGCGCGTACTAAGGTTGGTCTCGGCTGTTCCTGCAATGAGACGAGTCGTATCCGGGTTATTAGGTGCCATGCCAGGCATGGCGTCAATTGTCTTTCTGATAGCGATTATCTTTTTCGTATTTTCTGTTATTTCCACGAAAATGTTTGGCGAAGCTTTTCCAGAATGGTTTGGCTCTTTAGGTGCATCTGCATACACACTGTTTCAAGTCATGACGCTTGAGAGTTGGTCAATGGGTATCGTTCGACCAGTTATGGAAATATACCCTCTCGCCTGGATACTTTTTGTTCCGTTTATCATACTCACAGCATTCACCGTTCTAAATTTATTTATTGGTGTGATTGTCGATGCGATGCAGACCGAGCACGAGTCTGCGGCAGCAGCAGAACGTGGACAAATGATGACAGACAACGAATTAATATTGTCGGAAGTACGTTTACTGCGAGAGGAACTATCCGAGATCAAAGGGAAAATGCAGAGTACGAGCTAACCCAAAAAGATAAAGCTGCAAGCGCCTTAGAGTCTTAAGCCATCGCGTAATAATTATTCTCTTTCACAGGTAAAATGCATTTGTAGGCGCTGAGCAAACTCCGCGAACTACGCCTAAGATACACAGACAAACCATTAAGCTCATTACTAATAGAAGGCTGTATGACTCACCCCATTACGATTAACCGCCCGGATTTCAGTGCGGTAAAACCTGCCGAAATCGAGACAGAATTAGATAAATTAATCGTTAATTTTCAAAAGGTTATAGATGACGTATCTGAGCTGGAAAACCCAACCTGGGATAGCCTGATTCGACCGCTGGAAGAGGCCGGCAATGCGTTGAGTCTGTACTGGTCGCCCGTGAGTCATCTGAACTCGGTGATGAATAGCGATGAGCTGCGTGACGCCTACAATGGTTGTTTGCCCAAGTTGAGTGCGTTTTACACAGAAATGGGGCAAAACTCCGCGTTGTATAACGCAACGCTGCGTCTGAGAAACAGCGATGAGTACGCCCAGTTGGATGCTGCCCAACAAAAAGCCTTGAACAATGAAATTCGGGATTTTGAACTTGGCGGCGTATCCCTCACAGATGAGAATAAAACCCGCTATAGCGAAATCGCGCAAAGCCTGTCGAAGCTGAAAACAGAATTCTCTGACAACGTACTCGATGCGACCAACGCATGGGAAAAGTTGGTTGAAGATGAATCCGTATTACAAGGCTTACCCGAATCGGCCATTGCCGCTGCCAAACAACGCGCCAAAGAAAAAGACCAACAAGGCTGGCTGCTGAATCTTGAATTCCCTGTGTATTACGCAGTAATGATGTTTGCCGACAACGCGCAGCTGCGCGAAGAAATGTATACGGCATATAACACGCGAGCATCCGATAAAGGCCCCCATGCCGGGCAGTTCGATAACAGTGAGAAAGCCATAGAGATACTGAAGCTTCGCGCCGAAAAAGCGAATTTGCTTGGTTACAGTAACTATGCAGAGCTTTCGGTTGTACCGAAAATGGTCGAGTCGCCAGAACAGGTGATCAATTTTCTTAACGACTTGGCTCAAAAAGCCATGCCGGAAGCCCGGCGTGAATTTGAAGAGTTGGAAGCTTTCGCAAAAACGTCATTGGGTATAGATCAACTTTCGGCGTGGGACGTTACCTATGCTGGCGATAAACTAAAACAAGCCCAGTATTCAATTTCAGATGAAGATTTTAAACCGTATTTTCCAGCCAGCAAAGCTATTCCGGGTATGTTCAAAGTGGTCGGAAAGCTTTTCGATTTAACAATTGAACCAGTCAACGGTGTTGATGTGTATCACGACGATGTTCAGTGCTATGCCATCACCGATAGCAGTGGTCAATTACGCGGTGAGTTTTACCTAGACAACTACGCGCGCCCTAAAAAACGTGGGGGTGCATGGATGGACTC
>CAKZUP010000219.1 GCA_937922945.1 uncultured Granulosicoccaceae bacterium | reverse complement strand
CGTCTGCCAGCCTCTCGGCTCGGCATCGCCGAATGCACGCCATACTGTCGCGCTTCGTAGCTGCACGCTGCAACAACACCTCGGCCATTGGGTCGACCACCCACAATAACGGGCCGACCACGAAGCGCGGGATTATCACGTTGTTCGACGGATGCGTAAAATGCATCCATGTCGACATGAATGATTTTGCGTATTATCTCGTTCGTGTCTGGTGTGGTTGTCACCATTGGCCACGATGCCACTTCATGTTTGCAACCCATTTGCTTTAGAATTAGCTAACCGACAAATTAAAAGAGACCGATTCGCTCTGACGCGCCACGATTTTAAAGTGGCCGTCGATGCATTATCACTCACCACCCACGGAAAATACTGATAGTGTCAGGCAAAAACGAGGTCGAGTTAAAAGGGGGCATGTACACATTCATGTCACTTAAGCTGCACACTGCCGATTTAAGCATCATCGATGAGCGAATCGCAGATAAAGTGCAGCAAGCACCGGGGTTTTTCAAAGACTCTCCAGTGGTGGTTGATTTAAGTGGCGTGGAGGCTGTGCTGAGCGATGAAGCGAGTTTTGATGTCGCAGAATTGTTCGAACGCATTCGGGCACATCGTTTAATTCCGATTGTTGCGAGTGTGACGGACAAATCTTCACCGTTCGCAGCGTCAATCGCGTTACCATTGTTGGAAGTTGCCAGTAGACGCAACGATGATAAAAAAACCAGCGGCGGCGAATCGGCAGATACCGATTCAACCAGCACCAATAAACAAGATGCTGATGAACAGGAATCTGAAAAACAGGCCGTTAGCCTCATTTCAGGCAGCCCGTCGAAGAACAAAGCTGTCGAGACTGCAACAGATGCAGATACCGGTGAACTGGCTCCGGCAACTGAAGTAGAAGTTGTCGTCAGAACACCCATGTTGTTGAAGCGGCCGGTGCGCTCTGGGCAACAGGTGTATGCCCGTGATACAGACTTAATTATCATGGGACAGGTTGGAGCGGGCGCAGAAGTGCTAGCCGACCAGAATATTCATGTGTACGGCCCGCTAAGAGGTCGAGCGCTCTGTGGGGTGTCTGGTAACACCAGCACCCGTATTTTTTGCCAATCGTTAGAGGCCGAGCTGGTTTCAGTGGCAGGCAACTACAGAGTGCTGGAAGAAATACCGGCCGATCTGCGTGGGAAACCTGCGCAAATCTGGCTGGACAAAGACAGGCTCAATATAGAGCCGCTTGTAGATACAAATTTATCGGGAGTGATAGCTTGACCAAGACAATTGTTGTGACCTCTGGTAAAGGTGGGGTCGGAAAAACAACCACGAGCGCGTCTATCGCGACTGGCCTTGCGCAACGAGGCTATAAAACAGTGGTTATCGATTTCGACGTCGGTCTGCGTAACCTCGATCTCATCATGGGATGCGAGCGGCGAGTGGTGTACGACTTGGTAAACCTGGTTAATCAGGAATCGAGTCTGCACCAAACGCTGATTAAAGATAAACGTATCGATAACCTTTACATTCTTCCTGCATCTCAAACCCGTGACAAAGACGCGCTAACCATCGAAGGCATTGCGCGCGTAATGCACAAGCTGAAGAAAAGTGAATTCGATTACATTATTTGCGATTCTCCGGCGGGTATAGAAAAAGGTGCCAAGATGGCGCTGTACTTCGCTGATGAAGCCGTCATTACCACGAATCCGGAAGTATCGTCAGTACGCGATTCCGATCGAATTCTGGGCATTTTGCAAAGTGAATCCAAACGCGCCAAGATGAATGAGGATCCCGTGCGTGAGCATTTACTGATCACGCGCTACAACCCCAGTCGGGTAAAAGAAGGCCAGATGCTCAGTGTGGATGATATTGTTGAGCTGCTTGCAATACCGCTACTAGGGATTATTCCGGAATCATCTTCTGTGCTTGATTCATCCAACGCGGGTAAGCCGGTTATTCTTGATTCTGTAAGCGAAGCGGGTCAGGCCTATTCGGATGCGATTGACAGGCTTTTGGGTGATGCTAAACCGCACCGTTTCCTCGAAACCCAGAAAAAAGGGTTTCTTAAGCGCTTATTCGGGTAACTCACATGGGTATTTTTAACTTTTTTCGCAGTCGCAATGAAGATCATTCTGCGAAAGTGGCCAAGGATCGACTTCAAGTGCTTATTGCACATGAACGAACGGGCAGAAACGGGCCCGATTATCTACCCATGCTGAAACAAGACATTCTGAATGTCATCAAAAAGTATGTCAGCGTGGGTGAAGACCAAGTGTCTGTTCAGCTGGACACGCAAGAAAATTGCGATGTGCTCGAATTGAACATTACACTTCCGGAAGATGGCGCATCGAAATCGGGTTCAAAATCAGTTGCGGCGGCAAAATCGAATCGAAAACCGCTTCGAAATGCTGGAACATTGTCCGCCTCTGGCGATGATTCTGCGTCGAATGGAAAAAAATCCAAGAGTCAATCGAAAGTCACCTAATACCCGATTTCTCACAGATATTTCGTCTTTGCTCGTATGAATGCCAATTGGCTCCTGCTTAGGAGCCTTTTCTTTGTCTGAATTGCTCTTGTGCTGAATTTCTCAAAAAACTCTGTTTGAACCTTTTTGCAAAAAAAATGTTGCAAAAAAACCACATTTGATAAAAACCGCGCTATTCTCTGTATCGAAGCTGGATAACCCCCGTTTCTGTTCTACACTTTTTTCGTGCGGTACAGAACTCGGTTCATTGGCTTGCAAAAATGCCTAATGGTGTTGCATTTTTAAGACACCTTGACTAGAGTTGCATTACTAACAAACGAGTACGTTCAAGAACCACAGCAAATATCTTCTGATTGGAGAAAACAAATGAAACTTAATAAAACAGTATTAGCAGTAGCAATCGCAGGTATTGCTGCAGCGCCAATGATGGCTTCAGCAACTACGACGCTTACTGGTGTAGTTGAAATGAAGTTCCAGGGCAGTGACGACGATGCACCCGGTATGAATGCAAATGAAGAAGTCGATGAAGTTGGCGAAGCTGAAATCGCGCCAGGCGACGTACTTTTTGGCTTTTCATCCTCTCAAGCATTAAACAGTGGCCTAACAGGTTATGGTTCATTGCGACTCGATATGAACAGTTTTTCAAATGGCACATCCGGTACTTCTGACAGCGTATATGTCGGTATTAAAGGTGGCTTCGGTGATCTAAGAATGGGTGAAGTAGCGAACCCAGGTGAATATGGTCAGATCTCAGACGCGTTCTTCGACATGGGTTCAGATATCGATCAAGGTGTTGGATACGTAGGTAGCTTCGGTGGTGCAACTGTTGGTGCATCGTACTCGCCAGCTACAAACCAGGATATTTTCGGTGTTGGTGCCAAGTTTGCCTGGAATGGTCTGTCCATTGGTGCTGGTATGCAAAACTTTGATGAGCTGACCAACATTTCAGCGTCTGTTGGCTTCGCATACGCAGGTGCATCAATTGCACTGGGTTTTGGTCAAATTGAAGACGGCGCAGGTGACGACGACGAGACTCACATCAAAGCGAAGATTGGTTATGCAATCGCAGGTGTAGACTTGGGTTTAACTTACGAAGTTGAGCAAGAGTCTGAAGATTCTGGTGTCCGTTTCGACGCAGGTTACGATCTTGGCGGCGGCATGCGCGTTAGCACACGAATCAACGCTTTCGTAGATGGTGCTGATGTCGATGCAACTGTTGCTGATGGTGGCGACAAGACTGACTGGCGCATCCTGTTCTCTAAGGTATTCTAATCTAAGCCTTAAAGGCTAAGTTAGTAGAACAAAGAACGCCCCTCTTCGGAGGGGCTTTTTTTGTATTTTATTTGTGTATTTTATTTGTGCATTGAATTTTAGATTGAAGAGGGTTTTAGCGTTCATTCCCTCCAATTCAGCGGTATCGTCTTACCGTCTATCGCAGCCACAGAACTGGGTGCGTAGATTGTTGCTAATGCAGATTTGTACCTCTTTCGTTTTAAGCGCAAGCAGCGTCTTCGCGCTCGCGCGCTCATAAATCATTTTCCATCACGAAGATTTTTCCACTTTTCGGTTGCCTGAAACGATTGTAGTCATCCACGAATATCGCCATATGATTCACCAGGCGATCGATGCGTTTTGTCGTATTCCAGCTTCTGCGAAACAGGCGACTCACGTTGGCTCTGAACATCGCCAATTGATGATTAATACAGAACAACGGATCACGCCCTGTTTTTTTCAGTTCACCTTGACCCACAATGGCAGCCTTTAACGCTTCATGCGTCATGTGCGTGCATTGGGGTAATCGGCGTTTTATCACCGGCGGATAGTCCTTGTGTTTATCGGTA
>CAKZUP010000218.1 GCA_937922945.1 uncultured Granulosicoccaceae bacterium | reverse complement strand
CCGACACTAACCATGAACTACACAACCAGACCAGCCCTACCCTCCGATGCCGAAGCCTGCGTAAGCATACTGCGCAATTGGATCTTCGATACAGATTGGATGCCAAAGCAGCTCAATGATGTTGAGACCATGGTTCAATGGTGGGCAGAACATTTCCAGAACGAGCATGCGTGGGTTGCTGAAAACGAAGGGCGTGTTGTTGGATTTTGTAGCAGACAGCGCGGCTCTAACAATATAAGCGCTCTATACGTCACGCCGGATGCGCAAAATGGCGGTCTGGGAAAACAGCTGCTCGATTTAGCAAAACAGAACTGCAACCGGATTGTCGTGTGGGCATTCGAAGCCAATGAGAATGCGCGCAGGTTTTACCATCGTGAAGGCCTCATTGAAATTGATCGAGAGATGGATGAAGATCTGAACATCATGGATGTTGAACATCGATGGACAAAACACGGTGTACCAGTCGAATCTGTGATCTCATCACTTAATGAACAGTTTCCAGATACCGACATCACCATAGTCAAACGGTTTGGTGGTTTTCAGCAGGATATGGCCGAGCTGACATTCACCACACCAAAAGAAACTAAAACAACCTATTTAAAATGCTATGTCAGTCATCTTTCATGGTGGACTGCAAATAGCCAGTCGATATACGAGCGCGAAAAAAACACGATAGCGTTGTTCAAGCAGCACGATCTTCTCGTGCCCACCATTCTGGCATCGGGTGAAACCAAAGGTATCAATTGGTTGCTGTTGGATAAAATGGATGGAACAGAACTCAACGTTGAGCCGCTGAATTTCGACCCGGAGCAATTAGGCCAAACAGTTGCAAAAATGCACGCCATTGAACTCTCAGCTCATGACGCTTGCGAATTTGCAGTTTGTGATATTGAATACATAGATACACGTTTACGAAGCATGGCCGAACAAACCGATTGCCCGCCAGCAGCAATAGACAGGCTAAAGGCTCTGGCTGTGAAATTTCATGAATCCAGCGAGCTGGTTTTCTGCCACGGCGACTTGCACAGAAACAATATCTTCGTTAACGATAGCGGTTCATTCACCGTTTTCGATTTCGAGGAATCGGTGATTAGTTATCGCCAGTTCGACGTAGCTGCTCTTGCATCCAATTTACAGCGTAATGCAGGTAAAGAGACGGCGACGCGTTTTATTCAAGCGTATGTATCGGCAAGCAACACACAATTTACTGAAGATTTTATCGAAGACTGTAAAGAATTTGATGCGTTACGAACTGAAATTGTCGGGATATACACAAACAGTGTAGCCACAGACTCAGGCTTTACAGTGTGCGAATCTTTTATACAAGACAACAATACTGCAATAGCGTTTATACACAGAGTCTTGCTTGCTCGTCCAGTTAAAGATGCCTTAAGAGCGTTTCTGGGTGATGACTTCGATCTAATCAAGCGTATCAAGTTTGATGTGGAAACCGGTAAGTTCGCTATGGCCGATGCACCGGAAGCTGTTTTAACCAAGATGCGTGAAGCGAATTTTCTGAATTCGTAAGCTACCTATGGAATGCGACCCTTAGTAAGCAGCAATGAGTAAGCAGCAATGAGTAAGCGGCAATGAGTAAGCAACGCTGAGTAAGCAACGCTAAGAAATCAACCCAAGCAAACTGACCTATAGAAAACGTCTTAACGGATTAAAGTGCACAAACGGAATTTGCAACGGTACATGCTTATGCTTAAAAAACGGAATAAGCACCATGCCTGCTATAAAGCCGCCGATATGCGCACCAAATGCCACACCACCACCTTCTGAGCTGGTAGTTAACGAGCTATACAACTGCATTAAAAACCAGACGCCCAACACGGCAAGCGCAGGTACTTTCATTCGGTGAAGAATGATAAACAGCGGAATAATAACTGTCACCCTGGCCATCGGGTACAACAACAGATACGCGCCCAACACACCGGATATTGCGCCACTGGCACCGATCATCGGTGTGGTTGAGCCAAGATCTGGGATGGCTTGCGCTAGTACCGCGCCTACGCCGCATAACGCATAGAACACGATGAACTTTACGTGCCCCATAGCAGCCTCAATGTTATTGCCAAACACCCACAAATAGAGCATGTTGCCAATAAGGTGCATCCATCCGCCATGTAAAAACATGGAAGTAAATACCGTGGCGATCTCCGGCACCCACGCAAGCGTTGGGTCAATTTCGGATATCCCGAAGAGCACAGCCGGAATAACACCCAGCGCATAAATAATTGCTATCTGCGCCTGTTGGTCTTGTGTGATTTGCCACAAAAACGCGCCTATACAAATCGCCATTGTCGTGTACGTGACGTACGGAATGATCTTTATCGGGTTTTCATCGTGAATTGGAAACATACATGACGCTCAAGTGGGACTATCGAGTTTTTCTGCCAGCGTGCCATTCACGCGACTTTTACGCGACTTTTACGCGCCTTTCACACACCAAAGAACCCAGCACTCAAGGAATTCGCTAAGCGGGCGATACAGCCATTATGATCATTTTTGCATTATTCGGCGCGCTTGTGGTGCTGGCGGAAGTAAACTACCAGTCACGTATGGCGTTGCGCCGCTTTCGCAGTGCGCAAAAATACCGGGCGAGCTTCTGAAGATTCCTTTTTACTGTACTTGTACCCAAGGCCGGTAAAACGCAATACATCGTCGGCGGTTGAGCATTTGTTCTCCACAAGATATCGCGCCATTGAACCCCGGGCTTTTTTCGCAAAAAAGCTGATGACCTTATAACCGCTCTCTTTCTCATCCTTGAACACCGGCTCAATCAATGGTGCATCGAGTAGAGACTTTTTAACCGACTTGAAGTATTCATTAGACGCAAGGTTTACCACCAGTGGCGCTTCGAAGTTCTTTAAATCCTCGTTTAAACTATCGGTTATGCGCGTACCCCAAAATTCATACAGGTTTTTACCACGTCGGGTTTTCAGCGATGTGCCCATCTCCAGCCGATAGGGCAACATAGAGTCCAGTGGTTTAAGCACGCCGTATAGCCCGGATAAAATACGAATGTGTTTTTGTGCGCGCTTGATATCCGCAAGACTCATAGTGTCTGCATCAAGGCCCAAATACACATCGCCACGAAACGCCTGAATAGTCGGACGACTCTCCCCTTCTGGAAATGGCGTCTGCCAGGTTTGGAAGCGTTCAACGTTAAGCTCTGCCAGCGCATCGCTTATGTTCATTAGCTTGCCAAGCCGTTTCGGTTTGTATTTTTTTAGCGTATCAACCAGCTTTTCAGACTCATCCAGAAAAGCAGGCGTGGTGAGCTGTTTGGTTCTAGGTGCCGTGTCGAAATCAAGCGTTTTTGCAGGTGAAAGCAGTATTAACATAATTCCAGAATTAAGGTAGTAAGCCGGGTTGCATCATGCAACAACTAACAAGAACGAGCGGATTGCATCTGCTCCTCGGTGCAGAAACCCTAATACAGGAATTCCCAGCAGAGAGAGCATCAGCAAGCCGAGCAAAGCGTACATGCCGTATTGAGCATTCAGGGTACGGTATTTTGCAGCCCATGTCCTGGGCAGAAAATACGGCAATATGTGGTGCCCATCCAGCACGCCCAGTGGTATGAGGTTAAACAGCATCAGGATCAAATTGATAATAATCAACACTTCCAGAAACATCAGAAAACCTCGGTTCTCTCCTAGTGACCAGCCGGCCATAACCGAATAAACCTGAATGTTGACCGCTACAAATGCAATGAGCAGGTTGGCTGCCGGGCCTGCCATGGCGACACCGGCAACTCCCCACATGGACTTGAAATTGTTCGGATTGAACGGCACGGGTTTAGCGTAACCAATGCCGATTAACACAATCATTAGTAAGCCAATAGGGTCGATGTGCGATATGGGATTAATCGTCATCCGCCCTAAACGCTGGGCGGTATCATCGCCGTAGAGTTTTGCCGACCACGCGTGACCGAACTCGTGCAAGGAAAGAGACAATATGATCGCAACGAGAATCATCACAAACAGGATGACCTGACCATTCATTAATAAGGGCAGTAGCATGGTGTTTAATTCGCCTGAAATTCGCCGTAAAGCTCGATATCGATAGTGTCAGAAATTAATGCGGCAAACGCATCCATCCCGAAATCTGACCGCTTGATGCTAGTTGTTGCCGAAAATCCCAGCGTGTACTTACCCGTTAAAATATTATCAGCGCCACCGTTGAATTGAGCGTTCAACACAACCGGCTGAGTGATACCTCGTATGGTTAAGTCGCCATTAATAGCCAAAGCCCCATCTTCTACTTGCTCCACCGATGTACTGGTAAACGCGATTTGTGGGTAGGCTGATGCGTTGAACCAGGCGCGTTCCTGTAAAGTCGCTTCCAGATCGTCGTTGTTAACATCAATACCATCAACCTCAAGCAGGCCCTGCATGCGTGTCTCAGCAATTTTCTGCGGATTAAAATCGAGTGAGCCGGTGACTTTATTAAAGCGACCCACTATTTTTGATAAACCCAGATGCCCGACCTTAAAGTTGACATAGGCGTGCTCCGGATCAAGCGTATAGTCGCCCGGCCGAAGCTCACTAAACACTTGTGAATAGTTTGGCCTCACAAGGTTTGCACACGCAGACAATAACGCGCACACACACAGCAGCGCCGTCAATTGCAGACGTAAACGAAGCATTGAAGGATTTACAAACGTTTTTTCCACTTTCATCATCTATAACAAAATAAACAGTCGACGGCTGGTAAATCAAAGGTGCACTGACAATCCGATAACCAAATACGAAGCACAGCGCGCCTGAGCACAAGCCGTGCAGTTACCGACAACAATCAGTCACCGAGCAAGTCAAAATTATTCAATGCCGCCAAAAATACACCCACAAGCTGGCCGCCGCGCCATTTTGAGAATTAGCGCATAAACTGAATTCGGTCGACAATCCACTAATGCAGCTGCCTGGCTCAGGCTACGAAGTCGTCAATTCTACACATGGACTGCGGCAAGACGGTACAGGTACCACAAAATGATCGGGAAATGCCTCGTGACAGACCCACAACGTCTAGTTCTTTACCCTCTATAAAGGATAGAATTACACTTATATGAATGTATCGTTATCAGCACGGCAGATTCTCATCATGCAGCACACGCAATCCACGGGGGCGCCGACTATCGGGGCGCTTATCAAACAGCTACTGGCTGCCAGCGTTCTACTCCTGATCGCCTCCACTGCAAGCGCGCAGTCTACGGTGCTGCTCGACTCCCTGTCCGAAAACAAACAGGAAGCCATTAGCCGCGTTTGCTTGCCAGTTCAATACCGTGAAGGGGCTGCAGCTTATCGAAATTGCGTGCAGGCTGAAATCGCACAATATGAAAGTGGTTCATCAACCGAACTGGGCCAGCTGTCGTTCGATGACAAATATGCCGTTCAACAAGCCTGTGCCAAAGCCGGTGCTCAATCATCAGGCGACTACCAGAACTGTGTTACCCGGCAAATCAATGAAATGAATACCATGGCCGCGCCCGACCTGAGCCAGCTCAGCGAAGACGAGCTTTATGTTGTGCAGCAAAGTTGTTTCAACGCTCAATCGAACGAAGGTGCCGCCAGCTACAGACGTTGTGTGAGCGGCGAAGTAGCGAGCCTGCTTAGCATCCCTGCAGCCGATACAAGCCAACTGGATATGCTGAAAAAGAATGCACTGCAACTGCGGTGTTCATCAACATCAACCACGGCCGTTCGATACCGCCAATGCGTTGCTGCAGAATATGAATCGTTTGCTGGAACCGCTCCAAGTTTTTTACCAGTGAGTACCGCAGCGGCAGTTTCTCGTCCAACCTATCGCGACAATACAACCCAACCAGTCGCTGAAGCTATCTCACAGGTCGGCAACCAACCTTCCGGCAATACGGCAGAAAACCCAAGCCAGGCCGCGCTCATTGATGGAACGCAAACCAGCAAACCAACGATGGCGCTTCCACGCAATATCAGACCGCCTACCAAGCAGGCCGCTGCAGCGGAAATAGAACCTGTTGTAGAAGCTCCTGAAGCGAAAGAAATCATCGCTGCCGCAGAAACTGTGGCGCCAGAGCCTGAAGTATCAGAACCCATTGTGATCGCGCAGCAAACGGCCACAACCGACGAACCTGCAAAATCCAATACGCTGCGTGACGCAACGGGCAGTACGGATAGTTCGGCGCAACTCAATTCAACCAGCATCTCGACAGCGGGTGCACGCGTGATTTCGCGCCCGGATTTGGTAGAAACACTGGAGCTGCAGGAACGGGCGCAAGCACAGGGCGTGGAGTTGGAGCCGAACCCCAACACTACTAACGCGCAGGCCAACACAACAGAGGCATCCGAAACTGGCGCGCCGTCAAAATTAACCGAATTGTGGCAAAGCTTCCTTAATTGGGTTGCATCGCTGGATAGAATCGGTTGGTTAATTATTGCCGGCGTGCTCGCACTGCCGGCGCTTCTGCTCGGCGTATTCTCAATTTCGCGCAAATTGAAGCAGGGCAACAATACCAATGTGAGCACAGCACCACTCACTGAGCGTATTGAGCCTGGCCTACATACAAGACGATTGCGCCAGGAGCAGGAAGCCGCAGCACTGTTCGACGACGATCCACTTAATATCGCAAAAGCCGCCGAGCTCGACTCATCATCTGCGCACGATATTATTGCTGAGCAAATTTTGCCCACCGATCATACAGATTTACCTGATCACGACGCGATGACCCGGCTTGCCCCCAAATCAGATCGACGAGCGCAAGCCCAGCCGCAATCTAACCCACAACCCAACCCACAACGCAGCGCACTGGCTGATTCAAACTCACCCGATGCCGTTACAGCTCCCGCTGCAGTAGCAGCCAACGATGCCGCAGCCAGCGAATTTGCGCCAACCAAGCGAATCTCGAATGAGCTCACTAATGGCACTGGCGCGCAGGCCATTGCCTGGCAATCTGCGTTCGGCCGTTGGCTTATGCAGCAACCTGCCGAAAACAGACGGGAGCTCTGCACAGAGTTTCTCGTTTACTGGGTGGCCTACAGCGATGAGCGGTATCAGCCTGAATTGCGCAAGCGCTTGTTCACCGCGACAGATTTGTCTCCACACGATCAGATCAAGCGCTGGGTGCTAAAACAGGATGTGTTTGCCTTTGCCGATGTGATTGGCTGGCTGCGTCAAAACTGTTCTCAGAAGCAACTTGATCAATGCGTTGGTCTGATCATGGCATTGCTCGTCACCGAGAATAACCTGTCGCCTGTACAAAATACCTTGTTACGATTTTTCTCCGATGCGTTCAATATCGGCATTGCTCGTCTAGAACAGCGCTTTGAAAGAGCGTTTGGCCATGCACTACCACCGATTCCTCGACCGGACAACAGCGCATGGTGGGCAAAGCAGGATCCAACAGCATTAACCGCATGGGACGCGCGCGCTATCTCTGGTAAATCTGAGAATGAGCAAATGCGTGCCCGACTCGGGTTACAGGAAAATTACGACGAAGGGCAAGTCATCAATGCTTTCCGTCGCGCCGCCAGACGTTGTCACCCCGATCGCTTTACCACGTTGGGCGAACGCGAAAGGGCTTTGGCCGAACAGCAATTTATCAAGTTTGAGCAAGCCAGAGACAAGCTGCTTGGAGTATCGGTATGAGAAATTATTACGACGCACTCGGTTTAAGCAGACAATCGAACACGCACGACATCGTTGACACCATCAACAGCCTGCCCCACGAGCAAATAGCTGAAGAAGGTGACTTACAAGCCGTCATGCAAAATGACGACTGGCGAACGCACTACCAACGCGTGCACCTGCAATACGAAGCTATTGCGGCGACCCTGAACAGCCCCGCCATGAACGGTGCCGAGAATTCACATAGTTGGGATAAACGAGTTGTTGAATTCGAACCAGCGCAAGACACCCTAGATCGTTAAAAGAAGCGCTACCCCTGCAATTCAGGATCGTGGCGACGACAATTCTGATTGGCGATGCTGATGGCGTCCCGCGACCCCAACAACGAAAAGTTGATTTGTTTGCCATTGGAAAACCGGACAAGCATCCGACTTCCGATTTCTATGCGCACGCGAGCGGTAATACGGCGTTGCAAATTGCTGTTCAGGTAAACCGATACATGGCTATTGTCGTTATCAACAAGCGTTGGGAATGACAAGGCAGAACCGTCGATAAAAACGTCAATATCGCCCAAATTGGATGGGAACTCAACCGCACCTGACGCGACTTCCTCGATTGCTCCAGCACCAATCTTAAAGGTGATTAAGGGCGCACAGCCAAAGCGCGGTACAAACCCCACCCGGAAAATGATGTCTTCGTGCTCCCTTGACGCGCCTTCGCCAAAATATTCAGTGAGAACGGACTTATCCTGCAGCCGCTCGATAGCTACATCAGACACCCACGACTGATGTATTTTTCTCTGAACTTGGGCCTGAACATCCGCGATGGAGCCGCTCACCAGCGTCAGCGCAAACAGGCCTGATCTGCAGAACGACAACATGTCGCCTCCTCAATACCTCTATGATTTCCACAGTTTATAGGATTCGAGACAGTTTCTCACTGATTTCGGCATTTCGACGGAAAGGCCCGCTTTTTGCTATCCAGTTCTCACTATTAAGAAAAATCCTGGTAAACACAATGGCACTTATTATCTTTAAGTATTGTCTGCCGATACTGCTCGGTCTCACCTTATTCACCGCGATCACTGGCCGGTATCTGCCGTTGCCACGTCCGCGATCACTGGCTAAACGCCCTAACTGGTTTCTGGGCCTTTGGACTGGCATCAGCATCAGCGTAATCATGCTGGTTGGGCTCAATTTAGCCTATCGAATGGATTTAAATGACCTGCCAACACTGGTGGTGCCGGGTCTCTGGATTACAGCAGCGGCGCTAATACCCGGGATTATTGGCTTCCTTTGGTATCGCTCAGATATCAAACGACAAATTGCTGCAGAGCAGGACACACGTCTTGTTGACGCCATAGAGCACGCCGACTCGGAAGAATTCGACAATACTCTGGCGATTGCAATAGAGGATTCGGACGATGCTGATTCAACACAGCAAATCAGCGATACCGTGATTCTGGAAAGCAGCCTGTTCGAAGCAGACAGGCAATACAGCAGTTGGGCTGCGAATATGGACTCGGTTGAGATGGACACCGACGATCTGGATGAAACGCAACTATTCAGCGTGAACAATGTAGAAACCAGCGAGCCAAATCTAGTTAAAGAACTCGAATTGCAATCAACCAACGCAGATTCAGATGTGGACGCGACGGCTGACAACAAAATTGAGACAGAATCCGAGGCACTGAATGACGCTGAGTTAGCTGCAACAATGAAGGACATTAGCGACACATTAAACGCGGATAGCGATGAAGGTTCTGCCGAAGACACTCAAGTTATTGAAGTGCCCGAGGAGCTGAAGCTATCAGCTAGTGAACTCGCCATTGAAGAGCAGCGTCAGAGCCACGCCTCAGAGCTTAAACGACTTCGCGATGAACTCAGTCACGAAGTGAAGTCGCGAAAGGAACTTGAAACTCACTTGCGTATTACCCGAAAAGGCTTGAGCGAGCTGGAATCTGAATCGAGAGGGTTTGAATCCGACAAAGCCGCGGCCTTAATGGAAATTGAGAAAGAGCTAGAAGAGAAAATCAAACGCACCGCCGCGGCCGAAGCTCGCGCTGAGCGTGAAGCGGAAAAACGAGCTGCACTAGAAGAGCAGATGGTGCACGTTAGAGAAGATGCCTTAAAAGCAACAAATGAATGTCGCGTCAGCACTGAGGCACGCGCTAAAGCATTAAGTACGGCTAGTAAAGCCAGCACAATCGCACGCCAAGCCATGCAAATTAGAACTCGCCTTGAAACTCAGCTGAATGAGGCCAACGCAGAACTCGACCATAAACAACAAACCATCAGCAGCTTGATTAAAGCACTGGAAAAAGAAAAGTCGCGAACTCAAGAAGACGTGGCTTCTATGGCGAAGCAACTCGTGTTGCATGAGAAACAATTACAGGCACGGCGCACCTTGGAAGAAGTATCGCGAAGTGTTGATAATAAACTCAGCACTCGCCTGGTTAAGAAAGTAGCCAAAGCGCGAGGTTAGACATTTTTAAATCGCGTTAAATGCGTTGAACAAAAAAAGGCGGCCATTGGCCGCCTTTCCTATTGCAGTTTTAAACTGTAGACACTCATACCCGCAACCGATCGTTAGTATCGGTATCCGCTTGGGTATTAGCCCAACTTAGCAAGCTCTTCTAGCTCGACATAAAAAACAGTAGACCTAAAGGACGCTAGGCTCTGCCGCAATTACGCATGCAGATGGTTATGGCCTAGCACCTCTTCCTCATTATCTGAGAGATCATTTATGCGAACTCTACGTTCGGTCGATTCGCGATCGTAACTTCTTTGTGCAGAATGTTCGCTGCCATCGTAAAACTCTCTGGCTCTTTTCTGCATGCCAATCATGACCCATACAGCAATCAGATAGACTCCGAGGAAGGCTAGCAGCAGTGGAACACCCTGCATCGCTAACAGTGAAACAACCCCCGCGAATACCAACGTACAGCTCACGATGATCCCCATAACTTGATATGGATTCATTGCCATCGCTCATTATTAGTTTGTACACCGAATATACATTCGGATTTGTAACATTTCAACACTGATATATTCTTGACACGTGCAGCGTTTTGTTTGCGAAAAAAGTATTCAACACACATAAAACGTTGAAGAACCACGCTGCTACAGGCTTGTAAGTAAATTTTTTGCCTTTCTCCGTAGTAACAAAAAAATGACGGTGTAACCCTTTCGTGTATTTTTTTAGAATTTTGTTTCGTTTTTTTTCTTAAAACTTGGAAAACTTACAGCTTGTAGGTAACGTTACGCAGTCCTGGCACGGTAATTCCCGCACAACCATAAAGGTAATTAGCTAGCGGTTCTGTACCGAAGAACTGATATATTCCGATTTCATCGTCTACCGTTTCAAGCTTATAACGCACATCGATGGTGCAAGGCCTATCAATCCGCTGACACACATAACTACTCGACGTTTGATACAAACGCATCTCAGCGCGCACTGTGTCGTCATGATTCAATGCTTCAACTACTGCAATACATTCTGCTTCTATCTGCAAAAGCTTGCCGCCCTGCCCTTGTAACTTATGTAGCATCTACTTATCTAGTATCTACCTATCTAGTAGCTACGCCATCAACTGCTTGTACGTAGCAATATCAATATTAGACCCACAGGCTATGATCGCGACACGCTTGCCTGCCATCTGCTTTCGCAATGGCCCCTGTAACGCAGCCATCGCCGCAGCACACGCGGGCTCTACCGCAAGCTTTACTTCGCTGAACATTAATTGCATGGCTTCTCGCAATTGCTGATCACTCACCTGCACTAAGGAATCAACGTGTTGGTGTACCAAAGAATAGGCCATCGGTAAATGCATGGGGGCGCATAGACTATCGGCAATAGAATTAACCTGCACCGATTCCATTGGTGCACCTTGCGCTATGCTATCTGCCATGCCTTTCGCTTCAACAGGCTCCACGCCATAAACTTTACAGTGCGGCTGAAGTTGCTTTACGGCGCTGGATATACCGGCGATCAGACCACCACCGCCAACAGGCACGATAACCGCATCAAGCGATGGCACATCGTTACAAAGTTCATAACCGACAGTAGCCGTACCTTCCACTGTATATTGACCGTCGAATGGATGAATAAGGTGGCGACCCTCTTCACGTTGAAGTGTTGCAACGATAGTCATTAAATCGCCAATAGTTTTACCGAATACAACGTCGGCTCCCCAGTAGCGACAACGTTCCACTCTGTATGGGTTGGCAGTTTCTGGCATAACCACTTTTGCAGATACGCCACATTTATAAGCTGCAAATGCAACTGCAATAGCATGATTACCAGCAGAGAATGCCGTTACACCCAAAGATGGATCCTTTAAGTTCGCAATGTTATTCAGCGCACCTCTGGCTTTAAAACTACCGCCGTACTGCAACAATTCGAGCTTGATAAATATCGAAGACTCTTCCAGCTCTGGCAATGCTGCGCCCGCATATTGAACCGTAGGCGTATGTAAAACTTTGCCTTGCAATTGCTGAACAACGGTTTCTATTGCTTTTATGGATGGAGCTTTGTGCATGTCTCTCTCTGTTGTTCCCCGTTTACGCTGCAAGCCACACTAATTTCGCAGCGTAGCATAGCCAAACACCACTCTGTTGATAGCGGTAATCATACATATAAAGGCGAAAAGCCAGGCTAGAAAAACAAAGTACTGCGGCAACAAACACATAATGACAAAGATGATGATGGTCTCTGTACCTTCTGCAAGTCCATCAAGGTAGTACAAGCCTTTATAAGCAAACTGTGGGCGCTCAATCTTTTGTTTGTTCGCCATAGAAGAAAAGGCCAGAAAGCTTGCGCCGGTACCGACAAAGCTTGCGATAAGCACAGCAGCAGGTAACGCGTTATTAGCGGGATCAGCAATAGCGAAACCCAAAGGAAAAAGCGCATAGAAAATAAAGTCGAGTGTGATGTCTAGAAATCCGCCGGCATCTGTTGGAGCTTGGGCTCTTGCCAGCTCGCCGTCGATTCCATCGGCAAGCCGGTTAAGCAACAATAAGCCTAGTGCGATGGTGTACCACTGTAGCGATAACGCGAGCACGCACCCCACACCCAACACGAAACCAAGCACGGTAACGTTATCAGCGCTCCAACCACGTACTGCAACGGTTTTCGCGATGCGCGCAAGCACGGGTTTCAGTAGCGGAACAACATGCTTATCGAGCATGCCTGGTTTCTCCAACAGATAGATGATCGGCTGCATCACCCAAGGACGTAAGCGTAACCGTTTGCGCGTGCGCGGGTATGTCTTCTTTGTCGTGCGTGACTAACAGCGTGGGTAGTTTTCGCGCCGCATCCCAAGTGAATTCTCTGATGGTTGCTCGTAAATCTGTATCCAGTCGGGAGAACGGTTCATCCAACAACAGTGCATGAGGATTAGATAACAACGTTCTGAGCAAGCTTACGCGTGCGCGTTGTCCACCACTAAGTGTTAATGGGTGTCGCTTATCCATGCCTGCTAGCCCTGCGCTATTCAAGCTGTTACGCACAAGTTCATCTCTTTCTTTTCGCGATCCCCCACGAAGCCCGAATTTCAGATTCTGCGCAACGCTCATATGCGGGAACAGATAATCCTGTTGCAGCATTAATCCAAGACAACGTCGCTCAACCGGTAAAAAGGTAATATCGGTATCTCCCAACCACACACGCCCTTCGGCGCGGATGCGTGGGCTTAGCGTGCCTGTTATCCAGCTCAGTATGGTGGACTTGCCGCTGCCACTGGGGCCCATCAGGGCCAATACCTCTCCGGGTGACACCTCAAAAGACAAAGCCTCACACAACTTACTGCCATCCGGTAGCTGCAATGTCAGGTTGGAGACTTTAAGCGGTTGCATGAGTATCTTGATTTGCAGTTGAGAACAGACGCGGCAAATACAGCGCGGCAATAAATGCCAACAAGGGTAACAGACTCTGTAATGCCGCAAGGGTTGCGATAACCCGACGATCGACACCACCGAAGCTTGTTACCAGTTCAATAGACAGTGTTTGGTGCCGCCCGGCGCCTAACAATAACGTGGGTAAATACTGTGCCACGCTGACAGCCAGAGCAACAGCTGCCGCTTGAGCCACGGGCTTTACCAGCAATGGAAGACGCACGCGCAATAGAATTTTCCAGTAACCTGCACCCAATACGGCAGCAGCGCTATGCCAGTTTGAATCTAATTCACGCCATGCCACGGCCATGATAAGCACGACATACGGTAACGCGTAAACCCAATGCGCATAAGCAACCGTTAACCACTCGCCGTCCACCCGAAGCAGCAAGGCCATTGCCTGCCAGCCAAACAACAAGGTAATTTGCGGAATAAGCAATGGGATGTACCACATCCAATCAAGCCGGGGCACGGCATTGGCCCTTTCACATTCCAGCCACGCAATGGCCGCCAGAATGGAACTGACCACGACAAACACGGCGAATAGAAGTGTGCAAAATAAGGGTTCGAGCAACAGATCTGAGCGAGCCAGCCAATTTTCGCTCGTCCACTGACTCGGTAGGGCATCTGGAAAACGCCAGCGTCTGGCGATACTCCACAGCAGCAGCATCGCCATAGCGGCCACACTTAACATCAGGATACCGGCAATGACTGTCTGGCCCAACCCCCGAAACACAGCCAGTGACCGGCCACGGTAACCGCTGACTCGCCGATAACCTGCAATCGCTGCAATGACTCTCTCAACAATCAGCACAAGCGCGATACAACTCACGACACCCAATGCCAGAAAAAGTGCACCAGCAGATGCAGCCGCACGAGAGCCAGGTTCATTCACCAGTGATAACAGAAATACAGAGAACGTTGGAGGATTACCCGGCCCAAGCAGTATCGCCATATCCACCACGCTGAAATTAAACGCCAGTATGATAAATAAGGTTAAGCGTATGCGCGCATAGAGTTGTGGCAGTACCAACCGACTCCAGCAACGCGCTGGTGAGTAACCCAGAGTACGACCAATTTTTAAAGAGTCCGATACGTTAATCGTTGATAGATGCGCCGCAGCGGCCATCAATAAAAACGGCGCCTCCTTTAAAACCAACCCAAGTACCAGAGACCAGCCATCACTGTCGGGAATAACCCACGACCGCGGTGGTCGTTCAAGCCCGGTCACGGATGGGGAAAACAGCCTGACCAACCAGCCGCTGGGAGAAATAAGAAACACCAGGCCAACAGCCATAGCCGCGTGCGGTACTGCCAATAGTGGCGGTAGAAATGCCATTAGCCACTGCCACAACCGGGTTCCATGGGCACACACCAGCGTTAGCATGGTGAGAAGCAAAACCAACGCAGTCGCCGCTAGCCCGGTTTTCAACGACAGCATTATCGCGGGAACAAATCGCGGATCGCTAAGCAATACCTGTAATCCGTTACCGGGTGCCAGCTGGGGCATGAACCCGGCAGCTGGCAGGAAGCTACCGAACAATCCAATAAGAATGGGTAGCGCGAAGAGCGCCGCAATTGACAGCCCGATTAACCTCACGGTGTTTGCATGGCTTACGTTGCGTCAAAAAGACAGGTGAACCGAATGGGTAATACCATGTCCAGTGCAATAAATAGCGTTCGAACAGTCAGTTGAAGATAGCGCCTATTCACAGCAATAGCTCAACAGCCTATTTTGCATAACGTGCAAGCCAGGCTTGTTCCAATGCACCAGCCCAGGACGCATGTGGTTCTGGCAATGTTTTACCAGTACCTGGCTGCAATACCCACGGCCCGAGATCGATTGATGAGAATGCTGCTTTATCATCGACACCAAGTTTTGTCACATCAAGAACGGTTGGATCGCCCCACACTTCAGGGTTGGCTTTATGTGCTTGCGCCTCTGCCGAAATCAAAAAATTAGCAACCACCATTGCACCTTCTTTAGCTTTCGCGTTATAGGGGATAGTGACAAAGTGGGTATTGCCTATGGTGCCTTCTTTAAAAACGTAAGTGCGTACTGAATCAGGCAACTGACCATCCTTTACGGCTGCGCTGGCTTCGTTAGGATTAAAAGACATGCCAATATCCAATTCGCCATCATCGAGCATTTGGCGCGTTGTTTCCGCACTGGGTGGCCAACTCTTACCATTGCCCCACAATGCCGGATGTAGCTCATCAAGATACGACCACAGCGGTGCCGTGACCGTATCAAAATCTGCCTCCTCAACCGGTTTCGACAAAGCGCCAGGTTGATCAGTAAGCTCATAAAGCAATTGCTTGATCATGGTCGTACCATGAAATGCTGGCGGTGCCGGGTACGCAAACCGGCCATCGTTTTTCACGAATGCCAATAATTCCTCTGCAGACAATGGTGGTTCTGCAAGTTGTTCTGAGTCGTACATAAACACCAACTGCGCGCCGCCCCACGGCGACTCAAGCCCATCAACCGGTACTGAAAAATCCATTTTAATCGATGGCGAATTCTGTACATTCTCTGTGTTCGGCAGTTCGTTAGCAAACGCACCCCATATCAGGTTGTTGCGTTTCATGGCCGCAAAATTCTCACCGTTCACCCACATTAAATCGACATTGCCGTCAGTATCTCTGCCTACGGATTTAGCCGCTTCAATTTGTCCGACAATCTCAGCTATATCGCCGATTTTCACGTGTTGCAAGGTAACACCATAGTCTTCCTTGATGCGTTTAGCCGCCCATTCAAGGTAGGCGTTGATGCGATCACTGCCGCCCCAGGCATTGAAGTAGACAGTTTGGCCTTTAGCGCGTTGAAGTTGTTCATCCCAGGTGGCGTCAAGCTCAGCCGCCTGCGTCTGGGATGACATTGTGGTAGCGATTAATATCAACGCGAAACAGGGCAACATCTGCGTAAGTTTTCGCCACGCTCTAGCTCGGCTTTGGGCGCACAGTCGATCTACACGCAATTTGAATGGGAAAATTGTAAACATAGGCTTGCACACAGTATCTTTGAATTGAAGCTTTTAGCCGGTGAATTCGACTATCGATTCACCAGCCGCGCTCAGTATAGCGCCTGCTGGCTCTGATCTCGAACGAAATAAGAAGTTCCGTCGGCAATGCGCAGACAGGCCAATCAGTCGCATGAAAAAGGCGGATTACAGCAAAAAAGGACTGTTCGTGTCGCAAACAAACAAAGCGTTAGACAAACACGGATATAAAGCGTACTGATGCCGCTTTGACATTCAATGCGATATTCTCTAAGGCACTCAAAGTTTAGCGGTATAGGCAGCGGTAAGAAGCGCTTGGGTGTAGGGGTGCTGCGGACTCTCAAATACTTGTCGGGCATCGCCCATTTCGACACATTTACCGTCTTTCATCACCATGATTCGGTTCGACATGGCTTTAACCACCTTTAAATCATGACTGATAAACAAATACGACAGCCCGTTCTCTTGCTGTAGCTGGTGCAACAACTCGATCATTTGAACTTGCACCGCTCTATCCAGCGCCGACGTTGGCTCATCGAGCATCAGCAATTTTGGCTGCAGAATCATGGCGCGGGCCACAGCGATGCGTTGTCGTTGACCGCCGGAAAATTCATGTGGGTATCGATTCAACGCGTCACGATCCAAACCCACTTGTTCGAGCACGGCAATGGCCTTTTGCTCATCCAGTTCGGCACCCTGACTTAAGTTATGCGCGTGTAACCCTTCCAGGATAATTGAACCTACGGACATTCTCGGGCTTAAACTGCCGTAGGGATCTTGAAAGACCACTTGCATGTTCTGTCGCAGCGTTTTCAATCCCGAGCCACTTAAATGACTGATGTCCTGACCATCGAAGTGTATCTGACCAGTTGACGGAATTAAGCGCAGCAGGGCTTGCGCTAAAGTCGATTTACCCGACCCACTCTCACCAACCACACCCAGTGTTTCCCCCACTTCTAATGATAATGAAATACCATCAACCGCTTTTACGTGGCCAACTGTTCGTCGAAAAAAACCTCGCTTTATTGGGAACCACACGCGAAGATCTGTTGCTTCAATAATGACTTTACCCCCTGAATCCACAATGGGTGCATCGCCTTCAGGCTCTGCACCGATTAGCTCCCGGGTATAAGCATGCTGCGGTGAATCGAATACCGAATGTGTGTCACCGGTTTCATGTATGACGCCATCGCGCATAACACACACACGCGACGCGACATTTCTGACAACCGTTAAATCGTGAGTAATAAGCAATATCGCTAAGCCAAGTCGTTGCTGAAGCTCACCAAGTAATGTGAGTATTTGCGCCTGCACAGTGACATCCAGCGCCGTTGTAGGCTCATCGGCAATGAGAATATCGGGTTCATTCGCGAGCGCCATAGCGATCATGACGCGTTGGCGCTGACCACCGCTGAGTTGATGAGGATAAGCCTGCAAACGCTCTGCTACTTGATCCAAACCAACCAGATTGAGCAACTCCAAGGTGCGCTCCCTGGCCGCATCTCTGTTTAAGCCTTTGTGCAGCAACAACACTTCGTTAATTTGCTTTTCTACCGTGTGTAGTGGGTTAAGCGATGTCATCGGCTCTTGAAATATCATCCCTACCCGATCACCACGAATACGCTTCAGCGTATGCCTGTCGGCACCAATAAGCTCCTCGCCTTTATAGCGAATGCTACCGGTGGGGTAACGTACTTGCGTCGGGTTAAGCAGCTGTAGAACCGATAATGCGGTAACCGATTTACCCGACCCACTCTCACCGACCAGAGCCAGTGTTTCGCCTGCATGTAATTCGAACGATATGTTGTGCACAACCGTTTTTTCCAGCGCTTGCATACGGAAGCTGATGCTTAAATCGTCTACAACCAGTAGCGGTTCGTTACTCACAGGTGCGCCTTCCTTGGGTCGAATGCGTCTCTTACCGCTTCGCCAATGAAAATGAGCAGCGTTAGCATAATGGCCAACACCATAAAAGCACTAATGCCCAACCAAGGCGCTTGCAGGTTTTGTTTACCTTGAGCCAACAGCTCTCCCAATGATGCAGAACCGGGTGGCAACCCAAACCCCAGAAAATCGAGTGACGTTAAAGTGGTTATAGAGCCGTTCAAAATAAACGGCAGCAAGGTCAGCGTTGCAACCATGGCATTGGGCAACACGTGTCGCAGCAATATTAGCCAACGATTAACCCCGAGCGCTTTCGCCGCTTTCACATAATCAAGATTACGGGCACGCAGCACCTCAGCGCGGACAACGCCAACCAGCGACATCCAGCTGAACAGAAGCATAAGGCCAAGCAGCCACCAGAAATTGGGCTCAACAATACTTGCCATAATAATGAGTAGGTACAACATGGGAAGACCGGACCAGATCTCCATAAAACGCTGCCCGATAAGATCAACCCAGCCACCAAGATAGCCTTGCACAGCGCCCACCGCAACACCGATAATTGAACTGAATAACGTAAGTGTCAGGCCAAACAGAACCGATATCCGAAAGCCATAGATAACGCGCGCCAATACATCACGCCCTTGATCATCGGTACCCAAAATATTTTCAGATGAAGGCGGTGCCGGTGCTGGTACTTGCAAGTTGTAATTAACGGTATCGTGACTGTAGCGAATCATTGGCCATAGCATCCATCCGTCAGCTTCAATGAGTTCGGCAACAAATTCGTCGCGATATTCGGTGGCGGTTTCAAAGTCTCCACCAAAGGTCGTTTCGGGGTAATCAAAAAATACCGGATAGTAAAGTTGATCTTTGTAGCTAACCAGTAGCGGCTTATCGTTGGAGATAAATTCAGCGAAAAGCGTCAGAACGAAAATGATCGAAAACAACCATAGGGACCACCATCCTCTTCGGTTGGCTTTGAAACTGCTCCAGCGGCGTTGTGCAATAGGCGAGCGCATAATTAGTTTGCCTGCCGCTCAAAGTCGATTCGAGGATCGATGATGGTGTACATGATGTCACCAATGATATTCATGATCAAACCGAGCAACGTGAAAAAGAACAAGGTGCCAAACATCACTGGGTAATCACGATTGATTGCAGCCTCAAAACTCAGTAAGCCCAATCCGTCCAGCGAAAAAATGACCTCTATTAGCAATGACCCGGTAAACAGAATGCCGACAAACGCGCTCGGAAAACCAGCGACCACAATAAGCATCGCATTTCGGAAAACATGACCGTATAGCACCTGGTTTTCCGCCAAGCCTTTGGCTTTCGCCGTTAGAACGTATTGCTTGTTAATTTCATCCAGAAAAGAATTCTTCGTTAGCATGGTAAGACCGGCAAAACCACCTACCACCATCGCAACAACCGGCAACGTCATGTGCCATAGATAATCGACGGCCTTCTGCCACCAGTTCAAGCTATCAAAATTATCTGAGACTAATCCCCGCAGCGGAAACCAATCGAGAAAACTGCCACCGGCAAACAACACCACCAGCAATATAGCGAACAGAAAGCCGGGAATGGCGTATCCGATAATAACCACCGCACTCGTCCAGACATCGAAGCTTGACCCATCGCGAACCGCTTTTTTAATACCTAATGGTATTGAAATAAGATAGACCAGCAAGGTAGTCCAAAGCCCGAGTGAAATCGATACCGGCATTTTCTCGTAAACCAGATCGACCACGCTTCTGTCGCGGAAAAAACTATCCCCGAAATCAAAGCGAACGTAATCACCCATCATTTTCAGGAAACGCTCCACCGGCGGCTTATCGAAGCCGTACTGCTTTTCAATCTCTTTTATGAGTTCAGGATCGAGCCCGCGCGAGCCGCGGTACTGAGAGTTGCCGCCAGAAGCATTATCGGAGCCCGCATCGGGTGACGCAAGGCCATCGCCGCCTTCACCCGAGACTCGCGCTGTTGCATCAACCGCTTGCCCTTGTATTTGCGCGAGCATCTGTTCAACAGGGCCGCCGGGCGCTGCCTGAATAATGACAAAATTTATGATCATAATCCCGAGCAGTGTCGGGATTACGAGCAATAGTCGTCTTGCGATATACGCGAGCATAAATAGCGTTTACGTCAGTGAAACCAGTTACGGGTTATCACTATCTTTTTAATGCCGCTTCTTTTTCAGGGTCTATCCACCAGGTTTCGATCGTGTGCGCTTTACTGGGCAATACGGCTGGCCGATCGAATTTATCCCAATACGCCAAACGGTGAAAAGGTCCAAAATATTGAGGTATGTTGTAGTGGTTGTGCAACAGCACACGATCAAGCGCCTTTGTGCTGGTAACCAGCGATTCACGATCGGGCGCTTCAATAATCATTTGAATTAAGTCATCAATAACCGGGTTCTTGATACCCGAATAATTTCGTGAGCCCACTTCATCTGCACTCACCGAGCCCCAGTAGCTGATCTGCTCATTGCCGGGCGACAACGATTGGCGCCAGCCGCTAACCAGCATATCGAAGTCGAACTCTTCAACGCGTTTCTGGTACTGAGACGAGTCAACCACGCGTACTTTCAGATCAACTCCAAGCCGTTCCAGCGTTTTCTTATAAGCCAAGCCGATTTTTTCCACCGAAGGACTGACGAGCAACAGTTCAATTTCCATGACCTCACCGGTAGTCACATTGGTGAGCTTCTGGTTTTTAATTTCCCAGCCAGCTTCCTTGAACAGCTGTATGGCTTTGCGATATTGTTTGCGCAAGTTACCAGACCCATCGTTAACCGGTTGCGTGAACGGCTCGTTAAACACACTTTCGGGCAATTGGTCACGATACTTCTCTAATAAAGCCAGCTCATCACCTTCGGGTAATCCGGTGGCCATAAAATCAGTATTTTGAAAATAGCTCGTCGTTCTCTGGTAAGCGCCATAGAACAGGTTTTTATTCATCCATTCGAAATCGAACGCATAACCAAGCCCTTGTCGCACACGAATATCGGAGAATTTGTCTTTTCGGTTATTGATAATAAAGCCTTGCATGGTCTGCGAGCTGGTGTCAGGCAGTTCCTCTTTCACTACTCGCCCATCGTTGGCTGCAGGAAAATCGTACGCTGTCTTCCAGTTCTTCGCGATGTTTTCACGACGATAATCAATGTCTCCAGACTTTAACGCTTCCAATGCAACCGTGGCATCGCGATAGTAGTCGTAACGCAGGGTGCCGAAATTGTTGTGGCCAACCTTACTGGGAAGATTGGCAGCCCAATAGTCTTCTACGCGTTCGTAGGAAATGCTTCGTCCAGCATCAATTTTGCCGATGCGGTATGGTCCACTGCCCAATAAGGGTTCCAGCGTCGATTTCTCGAAATCTCTATCTGCCCAGAAGTGTTTCGGTAGAATGGGAAGCTCGCCAATAATCAGTGGCAATTCCGGGTTGTTGCCCTCACTAAACGAAAACTTGACCGTGTGAGGATCTAAAGCCTCAGCCTTCGCAACAGCGCCAAAGTAACTTTTGTAAAAAGGGTGGCCTTTCTCTTTAAAGGTGTCGAACGTCCAGACGACGTCTTCGGCAGTCAGTGCGACCCCATCGTGCCAGCGTGCAGATTTTCTTAAGCGAAAAATAACCCAGCGCTTATCGTCAGCCTCTTCAATACTTTCAGCAATAAGCCCATAGCGTGAAAAAGGTTCATCAAGCGAACCCACCGTTAGCGTGTCGTAAATGCCGCCTGAACCTGCCGCAGCCACGCCTTTGAGAATAAATGGATTCACGCTGTCGTAACTGCCTCGCGCATAGCGAACAACGGTGCCGCCTTTCAATGCATCAGGGCTGGCGTATTCAAAATGTTGGAAATCAGGTCCGTATTTCAAGTCGCCGTATTTTGAGTGACCATGCGCAGGCTCACCAGCCTGGGCTAAAGTCAGTGGCAATGCCAACATGATGACGCCACTGGTTTGACAAATCAGTTTACCGATTCGGCGAGGGAGTGTTTGTTTAATCTGTTGAAAAACCCGGTAGCGCGATTGCAGAGAAAAACGTTGACCGACATCATAGGCGAAGAGTCGAGGAATACGTTGTCGTGTGAGTTTACGTTCAGAACGTTGTCGGAGCGTCGTACGTACACCTGAAAGAATCATCAGCAAAACCCCTAAAATTAACGGCATTATAAGTAGTCAATGCACAAACCATAGCAGCTTAGGTACAAGGTCTGTGCCGAACCTGACGGTTAGTACCGTAAACCATTGGGAAGTTCTGGAAATTCGATGCGTTGTTGATTGCCAAAGGGCACTTCGGGCCAACGCGATGGCGCAGGCTCACTTCCCCAGTCGAATTGCACTCTGCCGGTTATGCCATTGTCAAACCGACTTAAACCACCACTTTGGGATACGCCAAAACTGATAAAGCCGATCAGTATCGTGCCTCCCAATAACGCAGCAGCGGCGATTTTGACCACACTGTAAGGACGTTCTCCACGCACTTTTCCGGTGCGACCGTTGACGACAAAACGGTACGTTTTACCACGAAATTCAAAGGCTGCACTCCACAATGGCAGTAAAACATGCTTAAACGTGGTGTCGCTGTGCTGTGTTTGCATGCGCGTGATGCGTTGCTGATCGCCACCGATGGCACTTGACACGTCTTTGCGGATAATTCTATCCATGTTGCTTTGCGCATGGTTGAACCCTTGATCTAATTCAACCTGATAGACCTCGCTGCTAAAACCACTGAGGTACTCTTCGGTATAGGGAACAAGGTTTTCTAAATCCCACGGCTCTAGCCAGTCGGTAATCTTTCTGGGTAGCGTTTGGGTTGCTCCCACCAGCACATCGTCGAAGTGTCTGCCAGTGCGACCACTCACGCGTGTCCATCGAATTTTGGGCACTTGCTGTCGGCGACGCACGCGCTTGCCATTGATGACGGTTGTGACCATACGCGTGACGTAATACACATCACCGCGCTGACCATCATAAGCGGTAACCGTATCGCTGTCGTACGTCCAATAAGGAATATACACACCATTCAATGCGGCTTCTTCACGCGCGTATTTTTTTAACGCAGACGGTGCGAACCACAGTTTGCCCATCCAATTGACGTAAGCGTCTTTGGCTTGACGCGCATTGATTTTAAACGGCAACAACGCTTTGGGTTTTATCGGCTTGGCTTTGCTGGTTGCGGTTACCACCGTAGTACTGCAAAAAGGGCACTCGCCCGAGTGAATGTGTGCATCCAAAGCAAACTGTGCGGCACAATTCGGGCAATGAATAATGTTGGTTTCTGGCGTGATTTGCCGAGAGGTTTGTAACTGGCGTAACGCCGCGTGCAAATCGAGTTCTTCGATTTCTACATTTTTGTTAGTAATGCGATTGAAATGACCACAGTACTGACATTCGAGCGACTGGGTGCCGATGGCGTAGTGCAAAACAGCACCACATTGTTGGCACGGAAACCTGGTCTCGGTTAGGGAGCGTGTTGTTGCCTCCCCAACCGAAAACTTGGTATCTTCAAACTCAGGTTTCATCGAGTGTAACTTAGTAGTTCAAGACAGCCCGATTGCTAGCTTGCTGGTAACGGTGGTGGTGTGACAACATTATCTGTGAATAAGTTCGACAAAGCCGCCACGTCGGAAGCCGGTGTCCATTGCGTCATGTCAGGAGACCATACAAGCGTGGCAGGTGTTAGCGTACCGTTACTCACTCGCGCTTTTAGCTCAGACACTGCAAACGGGCCAGCCGCCTCACCCGCTGCCGCCACATGAAATTCAACGGGTTGCGGTAATGGTGGAGGCGTTACACTTGCAGCATGCCCTCTACTGGCATCGGCTTCAGCCATGCGGCTCGCCATGGCAAGACCAACGCCCATACCAATACCCTCTGATGCGCCACCACCCGGGTTTTGCGCGGCTTCTTCCATGGAAAAACCGGTTTGGTATTGAAGGTAGCGATCAAGGTTGCCTGTCATACCCATACTGGTGCGCTTATCCAATGCTTCGGAAACGCTGGGTGGCAAAGAAATGTTCTCAACCAGAATACGCGTTAGCTCAAGACCATATTCACCAAACTCCGGTGCAATACGACGGGTTAAAAATTCACCGAGCTGATCGTAATTGGCCGCCATATCAAGCACCGGAATACCGGAACCACCAATAATGGTTGCAAAACGAGAGGTGATGAGGTTGCGCAATTGATTGCTGATTTCGTCGGTGGTAAACACCCCTTCAGTGCCAACAATTTCTCGAATAAATTTCAACGCATCGACAATGCGCACACCATAGGTACCGAATGCGCGAATACGCAAACCACCGAATTCAGAATCCCGCATCATCAGTGGTTGTTTAGTGCCCCACTTCAGATCGGTGAATCGCCGGGCGTTGCAAAAATACACTTCTGCTTTAAACGGACTTTGAAAACCATGATGCCAATTTTGCAGCGTGGTTAGTAACGGCAGGTTCTTGGTTTCCAGCTCATATGTGCCAGGGCCTAAAACATCAGCCACTTCGCCTTCGTTAACAAACACCGCAAACTGCGATTCACGCACCACAAGTTTCGCACCGTACTTGATTTCGTTTCCGTAGCGCTCGAAACGATAAACCATGGTGTCGCTACTGTCGTCGGTCCATTCAATGATGTCGACCAACTCATGGAACAATTTACTGAACAAACCCATGTCTATGCTCCTACTGAGCCATCAGAGGCTCGTGCAGATGCTGCTTTAAGCGAAGCCTTAAGCTCGGTTTCCATCTCGGCCAAAGCTTCTTCTGCTGCTGCACGACGACGCTTGCCTTCGTCAGCAATTTGCAAACTCTCTTCAACCGTTGCGATCAGGTTTTCATTCGCTTTTCTAACCGCATCAACATCGAACACGCCACGCTCAAGCTCTTCGCGCACGGTGCGATTGGCACTGCGAAGATTTTCAGCATTCTTTTCCAGTAGATCGTTGGTTAAGTCACTTGCTGCTTGCACGCTTTTAGCCGCTTCGGCAGAACGGAAGATAGTCACTGCCTGCGCCAACTGCTGACGCCACAATGGAACCGTATTCACAAGCGTTGAATTGATCTTGTTCACCAGACCCTTATCGTTCTCTTGTATGAGTCGGATGCTGGGTAAGCCCTGCATGGCAACTTGCCGGGTTAATTTCAAATCGTGAATCCGCCGCTCCAGATCGTCACGCCCGCTACGAACATCACGCAGCTCTTGCGCCGCTAATACCTCATCGCTGGACTCCGCCATTTTCTGCGCAGCAGGCACCATGTTTTCATCGATGTATTTCAGCTTTCGCTCACCAGCGAGGATGTAATATTCAAGATTATGAAAATAATCCAGGTTGGCATCGTAGAGTTTATCGAGCGAGGTAATATCCCGTAAAAGCTGTGTTTTGTGACCTTCCAAATCGTCGGTTACGGCATCGACTTGTTTACGCACACCTTCATATTGTTGAATAAATTTAGCAACAGGTGTCACGCCACCAAACAACTTTCTGAATAAGCGCGTGAAAAAACCAGGACGTTCGTTAGGATCATAATTTTCAACTTCAAAACCACGTAATACCGTGACCATCTGATTCAAGGATGCACCTGCAGAACCTAAGTCTTTGTTACGCACGCCCTCTAACATGTTGTCGGAGATACTGGTGAGTTCCTGTTGCGCTTTACTACCAAAGAAAATGATGGAATTACTGTCACTTAAATCGATTTCATCCATCAGCCGATCGACGCGCGCTTGCTCGTCTGGCTTACTTTCTTCGTAAGTCACCATTTCGTACTTAACATCCGGTAATAGCTCAGTACCGGGCAGCAGATCGACCTGCTCAGCTACATCAACACGTGATTCTGACATCGTTGTCTCCTAAATTAGTCTTATTGATTGTCGACGGTTAACGGTTCGCATCGACAATCCAGCATCACTATTGCCCGGTATCAGGCAACACCCTCTTTTTCAATTTGCAATTGCAATACTTCAATGTTCACATCGAGATCGCTAACGTTGTTCTCTCGCAATTTTTCCTGTTGCTCAGCGATAACGGTTTCTATGGTGGTTAACACCCGACGAAAGTTATCCTCCAATACCGGATTCGCATCGTTTCGGTGTGCTTTGGCATAACCTTCGGTGACTTGTTTGGCACCATCGAGATACACTTTTAAAAACTTTCGGGCACGACGTGCATCGGTTGGGTCTTCTTCTATTGTGTCGAGCACTGCTCGGGCTTCTCTAACAATGCGGCGCAAGCGATCTTTAAATTCGGTGTTCTTTATTTCCTTGCTAGCGCGTTCAATAGCAGCGATTCGCTCCTCTGCTTCATCGAGTAATTCGATTAGTTCTTCGGTGGTAATGCCCACTGCAGCGATTTCCGGGTCTTTACGAGCTGGGTCGAAGTCGTAGTAAAGGTAACAACCTAACAATGTTGCAAGCGCGAAAAGTACACTATCGACAATGCCATAGTCGTTAAAGATTCCCCAGTACGCCAACACAAACATGGCAAACGATAAAACACCTGCACCAATGAACCGATAAGGTACCGTGCTGGCGCGCCGTTTGAAGCGGCGCAACTTACCTTCCTGCTCAAGCCGAATACCCTTGCGAATGAGCGTGGCCGCGAACATCGCCAACGCAAAGCTCGCCGCCCGCGCCAAAGCCGCACCCGTATGACCACTGGTAAGCGCAACCACAACAGCCGGAAGCAATGGCAGCGGTAACAGATACAGCAGCCAGCCACGCCATTGAAATTTTTTCGGCTTTTCTGAATTAATGCGTTTTACAGCAGACATGTTAGTTTATGTTCATGAGTGCTTGGCAAGACAACAACCCCACCGTGGCAAACAAAATGACAAACCCTATTATACGTTGAAGCGATTTAGGCATCGTTAATTCCGTTAGTTAATTTTAAGCAGTAAACGTCACGAACTTTAAAGCTAAGCAGTTTAAAGTCAATTAGTTACCATTAGATACGTTCAATTCGGTACACAAACTCTTCCATCGTCTCCAAACCGCGATCAGCCAGACTACCAAGCCGCTCCGGTCCACTGTACTGCTCCAGATAATCAACACTGAAATGATCACCAAAATGGCTTTGCACCTCACTGTCTGGCACAGAAAATGGCGGTCCGCTCATACTAGATGGGTCGTAACTCAAACTGATCAAGAGCCCGAGCGCCCCGTGGGACAACAAATCGGCCAGTTTGGCGACGTATTGTTGTCGTATTTCCGGCGGCAATGCAATCAGTGAGGCTCTGTCGTAAAAACCGCTGAGAGGCCCTGTTTTCGCCGTATCCAGATCGAACAAATCCCCAGCGAATAACCGTATCCCAGCAGCCTTCCCGGTGCCCGTGAACTCCTGTAAATTCCCGCTTTCTGTGCGCTTGAACGTCAATTGGTTCTCAGAAAAGAACGCTTCAACGGCGATTTCGCTCAGTTCAACGCCAACAACCTGATACCCCATTTCGTGCAGCAAAAGCATATCGAGCGATTTACCGCACAGCGGGACGAAAACAGCTCCCTCTTTCGATACGTTCAATTCTGGCCAGTACTTTTCCAGCCGAGAGTTGTATCGGGTTTGGTGAAAGCCGAGTTTGCCCTGCTCCCAGCGTTCATGCCATTTTTCATTGACCATGTCTGTTTTCAATGGATACCTCAGTCTAAATCGCGTAGATCGCTAACATAACGCTCACCGTACTCGAATGCAAAAGCAGGTGTTGTAGAAAGTTAAAACAGCTCTGTTTGCGTCGGTACAGATTCCCCTGCTGGCTTATCTGCGTCAACACCCGTGAGCGCGTTGGTCGACAAATCGAACTCGCGCCACCCCTGTAACAACGGAAAATACAAAGCGGCTTTAACAGAGCGCTGCTCCATGCGACTAATGATCTGTGCGTAGCCTTGCAACTGTTCCGCGTATCGCTCCTGCTCGCTATCGAGAAACGCTTCTTTATCAGTACCCGCATGATCGCCTGTTTTGTAGTCGATTATCCAGCGCACATCGTTTTCGTCCACGAACGTTCGATCTATCTTTATTCGCTTAACCAAACCGTCGACTGGTGCCGATAAATCCCATTCAGACCGGGCGTCGATATGGTCGGGCTTCAGCACCCACTGGCCTTTACTGTCCGACAGGGTGTTGTTCACCGCACGCACTACTTTATCAGTTGCTGCATCGAGTGATTCTTTGGGAACACCGAGATTTTTTAGTTGCAACAACACACGTTCAGGCATTGCAGCAACACTTTGTTCACGCAACTTACCTTCGCACGCTGAGAGTATTTGCATTTGATCGTGCACCGCTGTGCCGATATCCCGCGCCAAGGTGCCTGCCCATAAAAATTCAATCTCGTGTGATTGGGCAGATTCCCGCACACTCTGCTCCGGCCAGGCAAACACATTGAACTTCGGCCGTTGCCAGTCTGTTGGCAAGCGTCGCAGCTTGGGCGGAGGATGGTCAGTGGCGGCTGAGTCGGTAGCGGCACTATTATCTGACGTGGTGTCGTCTGATGCCGTGCTGGCATTTTGCAACATTTGCTCTTCAAACAAAGACCATAAAGGATGCAGTAGCGAGCGCTTCTCCACCGCACTGAATTCACCATCGTTTTTCGTCTTGGCGCGAGCCAGTAAGTGCAGATTGCTTTTTGCGCGGGTACACGCAACGTAGAGTAATCGCAGCTTCTCTTGCTCGTCACACTGTTGGCCTGCACGCCTGACCAGTAAATTTATTTTGTCGGCATTTTTCGCATCGATGCCACGTTCAGTGATTGGTGCCAACAACAATCTGGCGTTCGCATCGCTACCCGATTCGAACCAGTTAAGTATTTTTTGCTGATCTCCACGCGGTTTGCGATCAAGCGCTGGCAAAATAACTGTATCGAATTCCAACCCCTTGGACTTGTGCAACGTCATCACTTGCACGCGAGCCTCGGTGTCTGCGGAAGCAGCGAACAAAGACTCCATACTCGAATGCAGCACACTCGGCTGCCAGAGCTCTCCGTTCTGCTCTAAGGTGCGCAAACGCGCAATACAGCGTTCAGCCGCATCAAGATCGATTTCATTTGCACAGATGCCAGGACCACCCAATTGCAACCAACACGCTTCAACCCAAGGCATTAACGCTGCACGAGAAGCTTGCTTTACAGCAGGGCTTATTATCTGCAAAAAGTTCGCAACGCGTGTTTGGCCATCTTCCGTCATAACTGCTAGTCGATCTGCCTGGTGCAATAGATCGAACACGGTTTGATGTTTAGCCTCGTCCATGAGTATGTGTAAGTCGGCCAAGTTCAAACCGCACCAAGGCGCACGCAAAATGGACAGCCAGTGCAAGCGATCGTGCGGGTAACGCAACGCAAGCGTCAGCGACAGTAAATCTCGTACCACATGCCTATCGCCAAGCAATTCAAGCTCAACTGATTGATAGGCAATACCGCTGGCCTGAAGTGCCTTAAAGATCGGAGCTGCCTGAGAACGTGATCGAAGCAGAATGGCAACAGTACTGTTACCAGTCAGATCATCGGTAGGCGTTAAGGCATGCTCGGTGAGTTCGGCAACATGCGCAGCCTCGGTTTCAACATCGACATCAACCAGGCCATGAAGTGCAACTTCTCCAACTGATTTCAAATGTGCGATGGACTCAGCGTATGGCACAGCTCCGGTTATGTCATCGGCTTTTTCCGGAAACACGCCGGTAAAGCTTTGATTAACCCAGTCGACCACCGCAGGAGCCGCCCTGAAATTAACCGTTAACGTTAAAGGCTGAAGCTGAACAGCACCAATACCTTGTTCCTGTGCATGGGTAAACAACGTGACATCCCCTTCACGAAAGCGATAAATCGATTGCATCGGATCGCCAACAGCAAAGAAGGTTCGCCCATCGTCGGCTTCCCAACCAGCGACCAACTTTCGATACAACGCAAACTGCGTACGGGAGGTATCCTGAAACTCATCCACCAGAACATGTTTAATTCGCATATCAAGCGCAAGCGCTAAATCGGTTGGCTCATCTTCGGCACCCAGTGCAAGCTGCGCACGTCGGGTCATTTCTACAAAATCGATTTTCCCTTTCTCAGCAAACACA
>CAKZUP010000217.1 GCA_937922945.1 uncultured Granulosicoccaceae bacterium | reverse complement strand
GTCTGCAGCTTTCAACTGAAGGCTAGCGCCATCATAGCCAACTGCATAGGCTACGATATTTGAAAAGACCACTAACGCAAAACATGCAATAACGAAACGAATCGATAGCCCATTGGCAACAAACATAGCTATTGCTATTGGGCCGAAATAGGTGGTAACCAATTTTCCAACCGCGGCAACTGGATAGTAGTCAACTTGAAACCCAAGCGCGAATAATGTAACGAAGAAAGCAACCGGAAGCCACAGAACCGCCGGAAACCACTTGTGCTTGAAAGCAACACCATAGGCAAGCCACGAAACACAGAGAAAAGCCGAAATAACGCCCCCACGCGATAATCCCGGCACGCCGATCAATACAAGAGCGAATATTGCATACAAAGCAGTGCATACCGCGGCCACTTTCAACCATCGGTCAGGGTATCTTCCTGTTATCGATAGATAGGCTCTATCAAAAACAAATCTATGTAGTGAGGCTTTCATGCTGCCGCATTCTTTAACACCAATTATTCATTAAATACATGCTCATTCAATTTCACACACATCATCCTATATGAGTGTGACAGTGTCACATGGCACACATCAGGTAATTGAAGGCCAGCGACTCGAGCAATCTTTCTATTGTCTTTTCTCTCAAAGTGCATCTGTCTAAACTCTGGTTCTATAAAATGAGGCCCTCTTGTACAAGATGGGGAATTAAGCGATACGCCAAGTCTCGCAGCCGTAGCTTCGATTATCTTATTAGTCACGCGCTTTCACGGATTCAAGCGACTCCTGCACAAACGAAATCATTTCTTTTGCTTTACGAGATCGCTCAAAGTTGGCTGAAGCAACTTTAGCGTTATTCTCGAGTGTATTGGATAATTGCTTATCTTCATAAAGGCTTTTTATGGCATTGGCCATGGAGAAATGATCTTCTGGTTCGACGATTAAACCACACTGGTATTGATCAATTATATTTGTGGTTTCCCCTCGGGGGACGCTAACCACCATAGGTCTTCCTAAAGCCATGAATTCAAATATTTTCGATGGTATAACGGTACTAAAAAGCGACAATTTTCTTAACGGCACAATTGCAACCTGCGTTGAATTTATTATGGCTGGTATAGATTGCCTTTTTTGTAAGGGTATAAAATGAACATTTTTTAAGCCTTTTTCTTTAGATCGCGCCATAATCTCTGCACGCTTTTCACCAGAACCAACAAATAGAAATAGGACATTATCGTTTGAGTGCAGAGCTTCCGCAGCATCTATTACCGATGCCAAACCGTGCGCCCTCCCATGAGTACCAATGTAGGAAACCACAAACTTGTTTTTTAAGATTTTTTCTAATTTATCAGGTAATTTATTTTTAGCTTGACTCATAAAAAGCTGGCTATCTACTCCATTTGTAACAACTCTTATTTTATCTGTGTTCGGGATCTTCTGTTGAATATGCTCAATGAACGCGCTTGATACCACAACAATGAGTTTGGCTCGGCGGTACATCATAGCCTCTAACTTTTGCAGCGCATGTATGCCTGGCCTGGAGGGTGAAACGCCTACGGCAAGTATCGAGTCCGGCCACAGGTCTCTTACCTCTAATACAAATGGTACGCGCCTTAAAGTTGATGAAATCATTCCGGCGACGCCACAGAAAAACTGCGGTGATGTGGCAACGATGACATCTGGCTTTGTTTGAAATAGAGCAGCGAGTGAACCCATTACCATAAAAGAGAAATAATCAAACACACGCCTGGTAAACCTTTCATTGGCCGTCATATAGGTTTTTACTCGAACTACCTTTATTCCGTCCATCTGCTCTACTTGATACCATCTATTTTTATAACCTTGGTATACCTTTCCACTGGGAAAATTAGGAGCACAAGTGATTATGGTAACTGTATGGCCAATACTTACCCAATGTTTCGCGTGTTCGAACGTTCGGTTGGCTGGCGCGTTAGACTCAGGTGGGAAGTTATCGGTGAGGAAAAGAACATTCATACAAATATCAAATTTCCAAAGAAAGCTGATTGCGAACACTCTTGTTCAATTTATTGTGCGTCATGTTGATCTCAATGCAAGTATTCGGAATAGCAACACCAAATTCTGGGTACCAGTACGTTTCTCGCCACTTAACATTAGCTTCAGTGGATGTCCAAGCTAATCTTATGCCTGAAGCGGTCTCTAAAAGACCATGACCCAAATGGGTAATACTAGGGTGAAGGTAGAACATCAATTTCGCTGCACTGAACGTTCCCGGGAACTCATCCGTTATGGTTAAAGTAGTATCAGTTAAACGCCATTCCCTCTTATGCAGCGTACCCATTCCAAATTTAATGTATCCCGCATGTGATCCAGATATGATGCATAGATTCTCGCTTTGCTTATTTGATGCCGCCAGAACTCGCGCCTTCTTCGCCACCCTAAAACTTTTCCATACGTCTGAGGAGTTGCGACCATTTAATTCAACCGTATTGTGTGCCTTTGTAGAGCGCTGAAACTGGCGAAGTTCATTGTCATTGTAAGTGGACGTTCCAGAGTTCACAAAAACACGGTCGGTTCCAACAGACAGCTCGAATGAGAGCGTGTCTGCGTGTGCATGGCTTGGCTGGTAACAGGGTTCAATTGGAGCGATATTCGTGAACAAAGTAAATGTGCCAAGTTCGTTTTTACGAATACCCGAAACAGAACCTGAATGCCTACTTTCTGACGAAAGCTTGTCAGGCTCGGATTTGACAAGCTGATCATTGTCGCTCGCCCTTGAATGATAACGTTCAAAATAATCCAGAATAGTTGCTGGATATTGAGCAACACCATGAGCGCAGTCATTAAAAAACGCCAACTCGCCATCCGGATGGGTAACGTTTTCAAGCCACCGGCACATACTCTCGGTTATGGTTAATAATTTACTTTCAATTCGTTGCCTATCCGGTGCGCTATTGACTAAATGTGGGCTACTAGATTCTTTGGCCGAGGACAGTAGAAATAGGAGATCGATAAAATCTTCTAATATTATAGAGTGATACATCGGGCTGCGCTCATAGTGCGCTCCGTCAACTAATATCTGTTCAGTCAGTTCTTCACTAAGAATAGCCAGGCCTTGTACCAACCATTTAATGGAATTACTGCTAGAAAAATAGACGCCTGCAAAAATTAAAGCCTTGGCGTTGGCGAGCAAATGATTCGCCATAACGTCATATTCAATATTGTTAAATAGAAACTGACATTGTTGATAGAGTGAATGACGACTTTCTGTATCGAGTTGCGCATGGGCAACATCATATTTTATCCAGTTGACAATTCTTAGTGATGTTGGGTAGGGATGCATACCTACCTTATGCTTCACCATTCCATGATGGCACCAACTCTCAATTAAGGAGTTGGCGATATGTGATTCTGTCCCCGGCGCATTGATATAGTCAAAATAATGTAGATTGAATGACCACAATATACCGTGATCTAAAAAATCCCAATCAATGTCACTGTTGAATGTCTCTGTGACGCCAATAAATGTAAATTTCTGAGTTTGGGTTTGTGCGTATTTTTTGTTTAAAAATGTGCAGCCGCACAAATCTGGAGTGAGCTGATAGTCAGTATTTTCGTACTTAGTGCTGCTTGGAATATATTTATATAAGCGAGTGTAGAGTTGTTTTACCTTGAGATGCTTAACGGTATTAAAGTAGCGAAACAAGGAGGCCAAAACTACGCTCTATCGGTAAACAGATCTATTGCATAATGACATATAAGCGTTAGATGCACAACGCACTGGTTATTGGTTTATTTGATAGGAATCACGTATTTATTAAACAGTTTATTGTAAGCGTAACGCAGACCTCATCTTTTCAGATTGTGCGCTGAAGTAGGTCGCATTTTCGCTTGCTTTAATACCTGTTAGCATCCCACATTATATGTATGGCGTTAACCATCGAATATTGCTGTTGAGCCACCTGTATGAGAAAATCTTTAGAAGTGCTTTTTCATACATCCGCAATTGTCGGTTAACCTTCACTGCTGTTAAAGCGCCTTTTAAAAAAGACCTTAAAGCAGTAATCGATAACGATCAACAATCTCATTAACGACTAACATCGACAAACTATGTGTGGTATCGCAGGTTATTATAATTTCAGAGATATATCCCCATACGAATCTCTGAAAAACATGTGCGATCAAATTTCGTATCGAGGACCTGATGACGAGGGATATTATCACAACGATGTCGTAGGCCTTGGCATGCGTCGGTTAAGCATTATCGATATCGATGGTGGGCACCAACCAATGCAGAGCAGCAATGGTTATCAGCGCATTGTATTCAATGGCGAGATCTATAACTACCAACAACTACGCCAACAACTACGATCTGATGGATCAGAATTTTCTACTAATTCAGATACAGAAGTCATTATTCGAGCGTTCGAGAAAACCGGCCCCGATATGCTAAAAAGTCTTAATGGCATGTTTGGAATCGCGATTTGGGATCAAGCACAAAAACAACTCTTACTCGCCAGAGACCGCATGGGTATCAAGCCCTTATACTACTACTGGGACGGTACAAGGTTTGCGTTTGCTTCAGAAATAAAGTCGATTCTCACATTGCCGGATATCGAACATGAGATTAATCATCAAGCAATCAGTGACTACCTAACCTTTCAATACATACCTCAGCCAGGCACAATTTGGAAGCACATCTATAAATTGCCTCCCGCTCATTTTCTGACTATTGGCGAAGGCTTAAGCGAACCTAAACTTAATCGCTACTGGACGTGCAACTACTCAGAATGCGAAACCAATAGAAGTCCGAAGCAACTGGAGGACGAGTTTGAACACCTGCTTCTAGACTGCATAGATTCTTGTCTTGTTTCAGACGTACCCGTTGGGGTCTTGTTAAGTGGCGGTTTAGATTCCGCTGCAATTACGGCCGGGATTAAGGAACGCCACAACGGCACTCTAAGTACATTTTCTATTGCTTTTGAGGAAGGTGGAAAATTTAATGAGTTTGAATATGCCAGACAAGTTTCGTCACACCTATCCACTGATCACCACGAAGTTGTTATTGGAAACAAGGAATTTGTTGATTTTTTACCAGACTTCGTAAGGCATAGCGATGAACCACACGCCGACCTTGCTTCGGTTCCTTTGCATTACGTTTCAAAGCTTGCAAGAGGGTCAGTAAAAGTCGTTTTGTCAGGTGAAGGAGCTGATGAAATTCTAGGTGGCTATCAGTTAGATCAAACTATGGGCAGGCTCGATAAGCTACGTATGTTTCATAAGCTACCGACTTGGTTGCGAAGAGATTTTCCCAACATGTGCGCGGCAGTCGCTGGAAATAGCAAGATCTCTCAGGCTATTGAGAAAATCAACCTGCCAATTGCGACTCGAAATACTGAACTATTAAGTTCAATGACAGATTTTTTCAGTACGGTGGAGAAAAAAAACCTGCTCAAGTCAGATCAATCAATGCTTGACGCCAAGAGAAATCTCAAACAAATTTTCAATGACGCCAAAACCGATGACTTTTTGCATCAACTAATGTACATGTATCAGCAAGACTGGTTAGCGGAAGACCTATTGATGAAAGCCGATAAAATGACCATGGCAAATTCACTAGAGCTCAGAGTACCTTTCCTGGACCATCGATTGGTAGGATGGTTAGCAAAGACCCCCTCACACAGCAAAGTGGGTAAAGTTGGAGGAAAGTATCAAACTAAACTATTGTTGAGAGAATTTGCAAGAAACCGCTTGCCCGGTTCAATTCTTGACAGGCCAAAACTAGGATTTACCGTCCCAGAGAATATTTTTCTAAGGAAGAACAACATGTCGCTGCCACGTGAACTCTTGCAGTCTCCTTCATCTAGAGTTCGTGACATTCTTGATGACGAAGTTGTTGAGAGAATGATCGTTGAAGCCTCATCAAAACCGATTAATCAAACAGATACCAAACTTCTCAAAAAACTGTGGTTATTAGTTATCCTCGAATACTGGATGCGCGAGTGGTGTACTAGCTCCTAACTGTAGATCGGTGCCACAAAACCAATAAGAACACACGGCGACACGACACGAACCCCATTTCCTGGAAGATCCATACCGGAAGTTACCTACAATTGAAAAGCTATCACTAACAAGATAAAAACGGTGTATTGAAGCAGTTGATTTATGTGCACACCTATGCACTTACTAGCGGCTGAATATTTTTCTTGAATTGGCAAAGCTTGCTAATACTTTAACGTACCGAATCAGACTAACCAGATCGCACAGTTACACCCAACCATAGACTATCAATCAGTCGAATGTTTAAACACTTAAGGCTCATCCGCTTTGGGAATGGATTAGACAGTGTGTTGCAATGATCATAGCGAATTCATTCTCGAGGTTTGAAGGACGTCTACGTCATGTTGAATTTTCCGAAGTCGATAAAACTATCTATATTAATTAGTAGTTCTAATTTAATAACGAAGCATGGATGGGTTGAACGTAGCTATGCAAATTGTTATTTGAAACTAGCACTATCAGGGATTTTGGCGTTAGCTGTGGTTGGTTGCGGTGGCTCAAGTGGCAGTGATGACGACACCGGCGATACAGAACAAGAGAATTCAGAGGTTATGGATTCTAATGACAATATGGGAGAGATGGAGGAAAACACAACTGGAACCGGAGACACAACTGAAGATAATTTTCCTGTGTTCCAGGGCAGCTTCACCGTGAGAGAAAGCTATTCTCCCAACTTTGATTCTATTGTTCGATCTATGAGTTTGGGTGCCAGTTTTTTCGAATCAGATACAAGGTTGGTGTTAGGCCATCAGTTTTTACTCGGAGAAGATCGCTGCCAAGAACTGTTTAGTGGCTCAAGCGTGCTAAACGAGTCGATCAATGCTGGCGATGTTCTCGTTCTTAGCAATGCTAACGGAACGCTCTTCCAGTTAGAACCCTCTGGCGAAGAGCCCTTTATCAACTATTCTGACCGATTAGATCAGGCAACAATAGAGCAAACAACTGTCATGACATTGGATATCCCGGGTAATCAATACCCTGGCTTACCAACACTACCTGTACCAGAGCTGGATGAGGTGTCTGGAATCCTGCCTGCTATAGGCAGCGAGATAACAGCGCAAACAGAAATTAGATGGACCCCAAGTGTTCACCCTGACACGATATTTCGATTAAACCTGAATGCGTTTGTCGATGCCTTCAACGTAAGTATCGGATGTTCTTTAGAAGACGATGGAGCGTTTACGCTTCCCGAGTTTTTCCAAGGTTTGATAGGTGACACAAGCACCCCTAACTGGTCGGTAAGTCGTAGCCGATATGTCGATCATTTTGAGAATGGCGCTTACCTTGAAATTGGAAGAACTGTTAGCGCTGCTCCCTAGTGGTGTCAGTACGGGGCAGCTGAATTTTAAGCTGCACTCGTAACGCGATAGGGATTAGAGCTATTGAACTATATAATCGCGAGCAACAATTATGCGGCCGCTAGCATACACTATGAGCGGCCTATCTACAGCAACCTATTTCAGAGGACTATTGCTGCGCTTAAGGTCAATGTATCATCCGTTACAAGCACTACATTAGCCCCCGTTCGGCCAATGATGTCTGCACACCCTGCCCGATAATTAAATGGTCCAACACCCGCACATCAATTAACGCCAACGCATCGGTTAATTTGCGAGTGAGCCTGACATCAGTGTCGGAAGGCTCAGCCACCCCACTTGGATGATTGTGTGCAAATATCACCGCCGCCGCATTCGAGGCTAAACAACGCTTAACCACTTCGCGCGGATACACAGCCGCGGAATCAATCGTGCCCACGGACAACTGGCGATACTCCAGTACACGATGACGATTATCCAAAAACAATCCCGCAAACACTTCATGCTGTAAACCACTTAAGTGCAACGATAAGTATTCACGCACAAGGTTCGGCGATGTCATGGCGTCGTGTTCGCGTACCTCACAATACACATGGCGCCGGCTAATCTCCAAAGCAGCTTGTAGTATGGCAAAGCGCGCTAAACCCATTCCGGGGCAAGCACAAAAGCGGGCCCGATCTGCCATAAGCACATTGCGGAGCCCATCAAATTCGACCAGTAGCTCTCGGGCAACATCAACCGCTGAATATCCCGGGCGGCCGGTCTGTAAAAACAGCGCAAGCAGCTCTGCATCGCTTAGCGAACCCACGCCTTTTTCCAGCAGTTTTTCTCTCGGACGCTCAGAATGCGGCCAATCTTGAATGGACATAATCATCTTCCTTGGTGATCAATTAAACTAACCTCTCCCTGAGGTTAGGTGCATGCTAGCACAGAGAACACGCGGCTCAAAATACCGGGCTGCGTGTCCCAATGCAGTGAGACACGGGTTACCACCTTCAAACAAACCCTTTTCTCACTTCCTCTTAAATAACCAATTTTGATAATAGTATTTTCTGGTTGAACTTGTATCCTCCTCAAATGTATCGGCTTTTTCCAAAATACTCAGCGATTACAAACTGTAGCGTTTTCCAGCAGTTAACTATTCATTTATGAGCATCAATAAGTAATAACAACTCAAATTACAGCCACAATTATCTAGGTTCACCACCATGAAAATCAGTTTTTACAGATTTATTTCAGCCCTTGGCTTGGCACTACTTATCGGCTGTGGCGGAGGTTCAGGCTCTGAATCTGATACAGATGAAAACAAGGAAGAAACCATCGAAGACAGCACTCTGGCCGATGAGACACCATTGATTACACAGCTAACCAAACCGCTGATTAACACCGAAGGTGCGGAAGCTGGATTGAGAGGATGCATTAACAGACCACTGTATTTTAACGGCCCTCATACAGTCAGCTTTACACAAACAGAAGGTCTACGACAACCGTATTGGGAAACCACGTTCGACAGCACGTTTGAAACGGAAATTAGATACGAAGCATTGAAAGTTAACGATGACGGAACATCGGAGGTAGCGGTGGTTAAAACAACCACTAAAAGTGCCAGCGGTAACGCCATTAGCGTCGCTTATACAGAAATACTCGATGGATATAATATCTACGAAACCGTTGTAGGTACAGCGATACCCGACGATTCTGTGTATGTTGAGTATTTCAATATTGAAGAGGGTGAATCCGTACCCCAGACAATCAACATTCGCACGGAAGCCGAGCCATTGTTTGAGACCAGAATTGACGAGTACATCGGACGCGAAGATATCACCGTTGCTGGCAATCTTTTTAAAGCCTGTCGCGTAGATTCGCTATTTACAGTTGATGACGAACTTCCCCAATTCAGGAGACGCCTGGTTCAATCCGCCTGGTACGGCGTCGGCACTGGCTTATTACTACTGAAAGAAGCTGTTAACTACCCTGACTCCCCACAAGATGAACTGATATCCAGTACGGTTATGACTTCTGCGCAAATCAACGGGACTAAAATTTTCTGATTACTAACTCAATGTCTGTATGCATGCTGGATAACAGGCAGCACATTGCTTTGCGCTAACTCGCAAAAGCAACACTTTCCGCACATTGAATACCTGTCTCAGGCACAGATCTTTGCTTAGACTTGGATCGTTGCGCCATTACATCTTTCTTTA
>CAKZUP010000216.1 GCA_937922945.1 uncultured Granulosicoccaceae bacterium | reverse complement strand
TCAGTGGACCGACCTGCACAAATCAGTCGGGTTCTAGACCACTTACTGAATACAGATGTTTTGAAAAGTCATATTAATCCAGAGCACGTTGGTATCTACGGATTCTCTGCTGGCGGCTACACGGCGCTGAATTTGATCGGTGGCAGACCGGACTTCAACAGAGCGACGCAAGCTTGCGCTGCCAACCCAACTGAGTTTGTTTGCGAGAAAGGCTGGCTTGATCAAATGCTTGACGCTGGCTTGGCCGATTTGCCAGCAGATAGCTGGGGAAAAGATGCCAGGATAAAAGCGGCGGCAATAGCCGCACCCGGTTTTGGTTTTGCCTATACCTCAGAGACGTTGTCGGAAGTTACTGCACCAATGCAGCTGTGGTCGGCCGAGTTCGATCATTCGGTGCCAGCAAAGACCAACACAGAATGGCTAATGACACAGTTGCCAAGCAAGCCAGACTATCGCTTAGTAAAGAACGCCAACCATTTTGCTTTTTTGCTTATGCCCTGTCGGGAAGCGTTCAGGCAGGAAGACCCGCAGGAATATGAAGTTGTCTGTGGTGATGCCGAAGGTTTCGACCGTTTAGCGTTCCATGAAAAAATGCGAAGTGAGATGATTGATTTCTTCAATCAGCATTTTGGATTGCAATAAAGTTAATCGGTTATAAGTTTGGCTGATCAGCTTGTGCGATGCAATACAGACTAACTCTCTGGTTCATCGCACAGGTTTTCAGAGATAGCCAACACCGCCGCCTGAACGCGCGATTGAACTTTCAGTTTTTTCAACACCGCTCTTACGTGTAGCTTTACCGTACCATCTACAATACCCAAAGATGCAGCAATATCTTTGTTACTTTTGCCTTGTGCTATGTGTCGCAGGATATCCATTTCTCGCGGCGTCAGATTGTAGGACTCGCTTGCAGTCGGCTTTGGTTTCTCATCTCGTGATACAGCAGCCTTGGCCAACAGGCTGGTGAGTTCAGGAGCAACCACCGTATCGCCGGTGCGGGCCTGTGCCAGCAGTTGCACGAATACATCAATTTCCATATCCTTTAATAAGTAGCCCATGGCGCCAAGCTTCAATGCATCCATTAAATCCTGCTCTTCCACGCTCGTTGTCAGAATCACAACGCATTGCTCCGGGTCAGCCTTCTTCAGTTGCTTGAGCACATCAAGCCCACCTAACTCCTGCATTCTTAGGTCCAGCAGTACTATATCGGGCTTACTCTGCTCCACCATGCTTACAGCGTTATGAGGATCGCCCGTCATACCAACAACGTTGACGTCACGACTGGATAACAACTGATGTAACCCATTGCGAAACAACGCATGATCGTCAACGATGACAACACTAATGCTCTGATTATTCATAGACGTTTGCTCTTGCTAACGTGCTCTGTCGATTCAATTAACGGCGGCATCGCCATACTTATCCTCGTGCCTTCGCCAGGCTCAGAATCGATGGTTAGTTTTGCACCGACACTCAAGGCTCTTTCTCTCATAATCGTTAAACCTATATGCTCACCACCATCGTCTGCCCTGTGTTTGGCTCCGGCGCCGTCGGCTTGTTGTTCAAACCCCACACCATCATCTTCAACCAAAATTCGTCGCACACCTAGCTCATCGCATTGCAAAAATACGCGTATCATTGATGCCTGCGCATATTTACGAGCATTGTTTAAGGCTTCAGCAATAATCCGCTGCAAAACAGACTCTTCGCGCGGCGTAAACCTGATGTGTGGATCGTCAGATTGGAAAAACACATCGATATGGCTGTTTTGACTGAACTGGTCAATCACTTCCTGCAAAGAGTCGGCTGTGCGATGCTCTGCCAGCGGGTTACGATACTCGCGTATAAGGCCGCGAATTTCCTCATTGGCCTCTTCTATCGAGCCTTTTATTTTCTGCACATCATGGTAAGTGGCGCTGTCTTCATGCGTTTTAAGCTTCTCGCTTAAAAGCGTGGTCTGATAGCGCACGGCTAACAGCGTTTGCGCCAGCGAATCGTGTATTTCTGCAGCAAGCTCGTTTCGATCTTTACTAAGCCGTGCTTGAAGCATTTGTCTTTGGATTAGTTTACGTTCACACAAGACCCCCAGCTGCTCCGATACGCTGGTGAGTACCCGCTTGGTGTCACTCCGCTCCGACAGCGCAGGATTATCATGCTCTATGATTAACACACCCGCAGGCTCGGTTTGTGCCGTTCCAGATTTCACCGATTGTACCCCGGTGAAAAAAGGCACCCAAATACGCGCACGTGGCTGCGTTTCACTTGGCCCTGTGTTCACGATGTGTGGCGGGATCTGATCTCGGGTAATCGCACGCGACGAATCTGTCGATGGGTCAACCGAAAATGTCGCGGCTTCATGCTCACCGGATGTGCTTGCAGCAACACATTCCAGAACGTGTTTATTTTCAACAATGCGACAACAACCAACGCAGGCTGAACCAAACCATTTACTCAAGTGTTCGCATACCGTTACAAACGCCGCTGTGTTCTCAGCCTCACTTGCCACATCGGTGGTTAAATTGAACAAGAGCTCAAGCACACTGTTTTGCTGTTCCAATCGTTGGGTTTGGGATTCAACCAAGTTGTCCATGTCGTCTGACAAACGCGCTAACGATGTGGCCAAATTGCCCGTATGAAAATGTAATTCTTTATAGTGCGGGTGCGTGCTCTTAAGACCAATACGTGCTTCCAGCTCACCGTCACATACTTTCTGCAACCAAAGCCTGAAAGCAAGATTAGGCTCTATGAAATGTCGATTCACAAAGTGATAGACCAGACCAAGCCCCGCAACCACCACTAATGCAATGCAAACGGCCAGAAAGACAGCATTTTCAGAGTGAGGCCCGAATGCATAAAGAAAGATACCAAGGAGTATCAACGTAGAAAGACTGATGCCCATGATGAGCAAACGTAATTTTTTTGTCGAAGCAAGTGCTCTGCCGTACGCCGACAGCTCACCACGTCTTATCCGATAATCTGGCTCTTCAATGGCCTTACCGATCATCGTCAGACGTCTTTTGACTAGAATGCCGTGACGCCAGCTCATCACTTGCATCTGCTGAACGCGGTGCAGGCGTACTGGCTGTTATTGTGGCTTTCGATTTTTTATCCGATTCCCTCGAACCCGATTCAGCCTCATCTGACTGCGGTTCAACGTAGTTGGGGTCGTTGGGGTTTTTAAAAATAAAATGCTTACCACCTTCCTCCAATTCGACAAAATCAAGCTCTGTACCGTTTAGCAACACCTGATGGTCTTTAGCGATAACCACATCGATACCGCTACTGGCAAACATGGCATCGCCTGGGCCTGCCTCATCAAAACCCATTTGATATTCAATAGAGCCATCTTGTGTTCGCTGTGCTGCAATTCGTAGCGGCATATCATCGAAATCATGGTGAGCCATGCTTCGCTTAAGTTCTTTTCCAGCAGCTTTTGTCACTTTAAACATGGCTTTCGGCCCGACTATGACGCTTAACTTCGTGCTGAATAGATTCCAAAAACCAGTCTATCCAAGGCGATCTTGGAGTATGGCGAAAATGCGCATAGCTCGCAATCAGGTTGTGAATACACACGCCATCACGTTTACCATCCAATCCATAACCACGCTTTACATCAAACATGCAATCGGGTTCAGTATCAAAATCAATGGTGGAATGGTGAAACTCATGTGCCGGTAAAATGCTTTGCAATGAGTCGCCCTTAGTGGATGTGGACGTCGCAGCACGCGTGTGCGTGGTGTTTGATTTCAATTGCATGTACCCGCGCCCTTTGGGCTTGTCGTGCATGACGACAGAACCGGGCACCACGCCGACCATTGGCCACACAACATTGTCGACGTTGATCGAGCGACACAAATACATTAAACCACCACACTCCGCCCGTACGGGTAATCCGTTTTTAATGGCCCGGGCTATTGCCTCACGACAAGCCACGTTTTCGGATAATGCATTCAGATGCCGCTCAGGGAATCCACCGCCGATAATCAAACCATCTAAATCGGGTGGGAGTTCATCTCGTAGTGGTGAAAACTCCAGAAGCGTGACCCCAGCATCTTCTAAATAATCCAGATCGTCCTGATAATAAAAATGAAAGGCTTCATCTTTTGCAACACCAATTCTCAAGGGATCATCATTACCCTCGTGTTGCATCCGGGGACGCCCGATAAGCGGCACGGGATAGGTTTGTGAGATGTTTCCATTAGCACAGGTAGCGGGTTTGTGACTATCTCGAGGCGGGTCTACATGGCAGTTAGGTGTAAAGATCTTCTGGATATCGCAGTTTTTTTCCAGCTCGTGAGCAACGGTATCAATAAATTCTGCCGAGGCGCTGAAGTCTGCCGCAGGTACAAGGCCCAGCTCACGCTCATCGATAGCTAGCGCAGGTAAATCCGGCACCAACCCCAATACATCTATATCGCAATATTGATTTATAGCGCGTTGTATTTTGCCCGCGTGCCGCTCTGAACGAATGCGATTAAGAATAATACCGCTAAATGCAACGTCGGTATCGAACTGCAGCATGCCGTTTAACAAAGGCGCTAAGGTACGATGCATGCCACGACAATCGATCACCAGCAGAACCGGCAAGCCCAACAGCTTTGCAATGGCTGCATTGCTATCGCTACCATTAACGCAAAGCCCATCATGCAATCCCATAGTGCCTTCTACCAAAACACAGTTAGATGCATGTTTGGCAACTAATGCTTTTATATCGTTCTCATCCTGCAAATAGGAATCAAGGTTGTAGCAGGGCTTACTGCTGGCCTGCTTCAGCCACTGCGGATCAATAAAATCAGGGCCTTTCTTGAACGTCTGTATATCGAGTGCGCGTTGGCTTGCCAGCTTCGCTAGCCCCATGCTGACAATCGACTTCCCACTGGAACGCCAAGGGGCTGATATAAAGTGGCCAGCGTAATCATAAGCTATTGGGCTGTTAAGCTTTGTCATGAGCCTGACACCGCCACAGAAGCCGCTGAATGATCGGTTGAGTCTGAAGGTTCGAGCGCCGATTGAACACCATTAACCCGCAAGCCGCTGCCATGGGTAGATTCGGGTAGCAGTGGTAACACCCGCAACACAACCAGGCATAACAACAGCGCCAAGAATACCCCACCGATTCCTAAACCCCATTCCCATAGGCTGGGTTGATACGACGTAAAGCCACCATCTCCAAAACTGCTTTGCACCACCGTTTTCCCGGGGAACAGTACTTGTGGTGAGCTTTGAGAACCAATGATAATCACGTATAACAATGCCGCACTGCCTAACAGCGCACAGGCCGAACTAACGACCATGCGAGTGATAAGCGCGAATTCAGGTTTGCGTGAAACGATAATAACGATTGGCGCAATGACACCCAGCAGAATATGGCCAACCCAAAACAATGCGGCGTGTTCACCCGACAACAGATGACGTTCAATGTCGTGATGCTCGCTGACGTACAAATTCGTTAAATGATGGACAACCGAAAAATACAGGAGCGCAAGTAAAAACCAGATAAGAACACGGTTAAGCGATTGAATTAACGCAGTGGTTAAAACGGCTGGTTGCCATTTTGCCAATACGACTAAAACCAGCGATAACGCAGCCGTTCCCATAACCAACGACAATGCGATGAACATGGGTGCGAGCAACGCAGAATCCAGCGCATTTCTACCCACCAGAAAACCGAAAATACAACCAGTGCCTGAGGTTAAGACAATACGCCAGAACAGTGCGATGCGACCAGCGGTTAACACATGACGATGAAACCGCTTCTCCATCATCATCCACAGGTAACCAACACCGATGATGAGAAACCCGGTGTACAAAAATATGTTCCAGGCAAATATGGAGCGGAAATTATAGGTTGTCATGGCCACAATGAGCCTGTCTGGCCTGCCCAGATCGAGCACCAGTACCAGCAATCCGCCAATGAGTAAACACATTGCCAGTGCCACAGACAATCTGGCAATCGGTTTGTAGTGAGGGTTACCAAACACAGACGCGAGCGTAGCACCATTCAACGCTCCAGAGGCACTGACAATAAGGGATACAGCAAACACATGGGGCAAACCCCAGACAACATGATTATTCATACCCGAAACAATGTGGCCAGCATGCTCCATAGTGAGTGCACAGTATGCGCCCAGACCTATTAGCAAAGCGCAGACAACGACGCAAAACCAGTAGCTGGCCTGATATGACTTCAAACACTGGAAGCGATGCGTAGGATTCATGCAACACGCACCTTACCAACGATGACACTGATGACAGGGACGTTCATAAGCGTGTGTACCGCACACCAGTGTTCAGGTTTAAATCTGCACGCACTTGTTGAGCTTGACTTCGCTCAATGGCCTGAACAATCTCACTGTCTGGGTCATTTAAATCGCCGAACGTTATCGCGTTGTGCGCATCCTCTTTGCACGAGACAGCGCAGGCGGGTTGTTGCACGGTTTTCTCTGCGGACTTTTCAGCCGGCTGGGAACCACTGGCGTCGATTCTGTGCACGCACAGCGTACAGCTTTCTACGGTGCCTTTGCCACGTGGCGCTCTGGTTAATTGATCGGTAATGGGTTCATGGATAAACGAGCGAGCTTTGTACGGACACGCCATCATGCAATAGCGACACCCTATGCAAGTGTGCTTATTCACTAGCACGACCCCGTCGGCGCGCTTAAAGGACGCACCTGTTGGGCAAACATCTACGCACGGCGCAGACTCACAGTGTTGACACATCATTGGCAAGGAAGATAGCTGGCCTGTGAGGTTATCTTTTAATTCAATTTTGCGAATCCACTGCGCATCTGTATCCGGGTTGCCGGTACTGTTAATGCCATGTTCTGCGTTACAGCCACGAACACACGCATCACACCCTGTTGCACATTTTGTGGTGTCGATTAACAAGCCCCAACGATGCTTGCCGGTAACGCCTTTAATCTCCTTGACGGTAGCTTGAGCGTTCGCTGGCAAAACAGCCGAGCCTGCTACCAACGCAGCGCCGATGGTGCCTAATCCTTGCAAGAATCTGCGGCGAGCCGCTGCGGACGCGTTGGACGGCGAGTTGGATGCAGTTGACTTCATCGCAAAACAGACTCTCTATGCAGTGGTGTTCGAGCACTATGTGCAGCCTGAACATGCTTTTGCCGAAACGTCCTTAGCGCATCATGGGTTTGCGCTAAATCAGGTGGATTTTTCGCCGCCAAACGATTGCTTTCTACTGATGAACGATCGCCCACAGAATTATTCTCGGCTAAATTCCTCGCTAAATAAGCCTCAATCGCTTCATTGGCTGCTGGCGCAAATCCCAATTTTTTATCATCGATAGGATCCGGTACCGCTGCATGACAGCCAAAACAATCGATTTTCGCTGCAACATAGGTATGGCAACTTGAACAGAACTGACCTTCCGCATCAATCCGTATGGGTTTTGCATTTGCATCGGTTTGCACATGGCAATCCACACACTCAGCAAGACTGAAGGGTTCATCGCGTATACCTCGAATCACTGTTTCGTCTCGCTGATGCACAATTAAATCCATGTGATTGCGCCGCATGAAATCGGTGTCTGCAACACACTGCTCACCCTTGCCTTTCGGGATTATCGGACCACTGTTGTCGGCAGCGACTGTATTCATAAGCAAAAGCCCAATCAACAGCAACATGACGTGAGGCAGTCGGAAACGCATAGAGCTAGTGCCCCATACCCATATCGATATAACCCGATGGACACACATCGGCACACACGTGACAGCCAATGCACTTGTTGTAATCGGTATCGACGTACCGGCCGGTTGTACTTTTGTCTTTCTTCACACGAAATATCGCATCTTGCGGACAATAAATAACGCAGTTATCACATTCGAAGCACATGCCGCAACTCATGCAACGGTTGGCCTCGGCCACCACTTGTTCTTCGGTTAAACGGACAATGCGTTCTTCAAAGTGACCTAACACCTGCTCGGCCTTCGGCACACGCTCATCGCGCTTGTAGCGTTCTTCCTCTTTCCAGTGGCCCAGAAAAAGCTCGTCGGCTGCCGCTATTTCATGACTGGAGCGATCTTCATAGTTATGCACAGCACCCTCAGACTGATCTGTACCCCAGCTTTGTTCTGTGATGTTTTTAGCGGGCGCAAGATTGGACTCTTCCAGTTTTTGCAACAAGTTAAAATGATGCACATCGACTTTTGGGCGTTTGTTAACCGGTTTATCCTGAAGATATAAATCAATGGTATTAGCTGCTACTGATGCCTGACCAATGGCAGTTGTTAGTAAATGCGGCCGAATAATGTCGCCGGCTACAAAATGCCCTGGCCGGTCTTTTACCTGATACAGCGCATCGCTGTCGATAAGGCCTCGACCATTATCCAGCGCTTCAAGCCCTGCCAGATTGCCACCTTGCCCTATTGCGGACACAATTAAGTCTGCTTCCAGTTCTCGTTCGGTGCCTTCAATTATCTCAGGACGCCCGTCTTTATCGACGGTGCAATCTGCCAACACAATGCCGGTTGCTCTGCCACTCTCGTCGGTCACAACGCGCACTGGCACCACACCATTGAGAATAGTGACACCTTCAGTTAACGCATCGTGAACCTCGTGTTCCGCTGCGGTCATGGCCGTTCTTGGCAACAGAGACGTAAGCGTGACATCAGCCCCACTGCGTGATGCAGCCATGGCCGAATCGTGAGCGACGTAACCGTGAACCACGAGTTCAGGGCGTTCTCGTGCATTTAATTTGTTTATCTTACCCAGCCTTCTGGCAACGGATACCACATCGATTGATGTATCACCACCGCCCACGCAAACGACCTTATCGCTGGCAACGTGCAACTTACCCGTGTTAAAAGCTTCCAGAAATTTCACACCACTCACGCAGTTCGGAGCATCACCACCCTCTACTGGCAATGCTCTGCCAGATTGGCACCCCAATGCCCAGAGTACAGCGTCATAATCACTTTCCAGCTGTTCAATAGAAATTTGCTCACCTACCCTGACACCCAACTGTACGTTGATATCACCCATATCAAGGATTCGATTAATCTCAGCATCCAGTTGTTCTCGCGGCGTTCGGTAGCCGGGAATACCAAAACGCATCATGCCGCCTAGTGCGTCATGATCATCAAAAATGGTGCTCGCATAGCCTTTACGTCTTAGTTGATAAGCAGCGGCAAGACCAGCCGGTCCGCCACCAATGATGGCGACACGCTTGTCTGATTTAAGCGGTGGACTGTCGAAGGTAAATCCGTTCTCGGTGGCCGTATCGCCAATATATTGCTCAACTGCATTAATGCCAACAAAGTCGTCAACCTCGTTACGATTACAACCGGCTTCACATGGCGCGGGACACACGCGACCCATTTGCGAAGGAAACGGATTAGCATCGGTTGATCGTCGAAAGGCATATTCCTGCCATGTCATATCACCTGGTGGCTTTTCAATGCCACGCGCTATCAGTAACCAGCCTCGTATATCCTCACCGGATGGACAACTTCCTTGACACGGCGGTGTTCGGTTAACGTAGGTTGGACACTTGTGCGATGTATCTTCGTTAAAAATTTGCTGAGTCCACTGATTCCACTTGAAGTCACCATCGGTGTATTTTCTCAGTGTATGCGCCTCGCCTTTCTGCGTCTTACTCCAGGGTGTTGTCATCGCTCTCTCCGCAGTTTAGTGCTCTGTATCCATTATCAATGCATCACCAACCAGCTGATGAACACTGATAATCTGATCCATTTCAAATCCGTAGTAAGGCAGCACTTTCGAAAACTGGCTTTTACAAATGGCGCAGATGGCAGCCATATGCGTAATGTTGTGCTGATCGTGAACTTCTTTCAGGGCCTGCATACGCGGCATGGCCCCTTTTACGCGCAACTCAACCAGGTCATCGGTTAGCAAACCTCCTCCACCGCCACAACAAAAGGTGGCTTCCTCTACCGTGTTAGCCGGCATTTCGTAGAAATGATTACACGACGCCTTGATAATCTCTCGCGGCAACACGAACTGACCACCGGCTTTACTGCCCATGCGTGATGCCCTGGCGACATTGCAGGAGTCGTGAAAAGTGACACGCTTGTCGTCATTGGCTTCAGCGTCAAGCTTTATTCTCCCCTGCTGAATTAGATCGTGAGTGACTTCCACGATATGTTGGGGTACTGGGTAATTGGAATCCAGAAAATCGAATGGCCCTGCCAGTGTATTCAGAAAACTGTAACCAACCCGCCAAGCATGGCCGCATTCTCCAAAGACAATGCGTTTAACACCTAACTCGAGAGCAGCTTCTCTGATACGCAGCGCTACTTTTCGCATATTGTCATAGTTGCCAATGAACAAGCCGAAGTTGGCAGCTTCGGATGCATGCGACGACACGGTCCAACTTAAACCGGCTTGATGAAAGACTTTTGCGTAGCCGATTAAACCATCGATGTGCGGCTCAGCGAAGAAATCTGCCGACGGAGTAACAAGCAGCACATCTGCGCCTTTTACGTCGAGTGGGAATTTAACCGGTACACCATCATCTTCGAGTACATCTTCTTCCAAGCCTTCCAACGTGTCGGCTAAAGCAGCTTCAGGCAGGCCCAGGTTATTGCCAATTTTATGGACTTTGCCAATAATCTCATTGCAGTATTTCTGCCCCAGACCCACGCTGTCCATAATTTCTCGCGCTGCCATGGAGACCTCAGCTGTGTCTATGCCATAAGGGCAATACACAGAACATCGACGACATTGCGAACATTGGTGATAATACTTATACCAATCATCTAAAACGTCTTTGGTTAAGTCTTCAGCGCCAACCAGTTTAGGAAAATACTTTCCCGCAACTGTGTAATACCGGCGGTAAACCTTACGCAATAAGTCCTGACGTGCCACGGGCATGTTCTTCGGATCACCTGTGCCAAGAAAGTAGTGGCATTTATCGGTGCAGGCACCGCACTTAACGCAGGAATCGAGATAAACCTGGAGTCCACGGTATTTACCAGTAAGTTCTCCAAGCTTTTCAATAGCCACTTCTTGCCAGTTATCGATTAGCTCGCCGGGAAAACCAATCGCTTCCTGATGAGTAGCCTTAGCCACAAACGGCTGGCTGTGAGACATTGCATCAGGCATGACCGGAGGGGTGACGGTGTAGTCGCCTAATTCTGGCACATCGAACTTTGGCGGCTTAGCCACGTGAGTTCCCCGATGACTTCCCCGATGAATGAGACTCCAGACTTTTCGCCCAGCGTGCAATGTGTCTACGTTCGCGTGGATTATCAACCTGATTGCGACTGGGGCTGAAAAACAACCCCGGTGCGTGAAGCAGCTTTGAAAATGGGAATATAAACATCAACACTGCCACTAGCAACAAGTGCAAAATTAATACGGGATTAAACGACAAGCCAGCAAACTCGAACGCCAACAGTCCAAGTGCAAATTGCTTGACCTGAACAATGTCAGCGTGTAGCTCGAAACGCATCAGTAGCCCTGAGCCTGCTATCGCCATAAGGAACACCAACATAAGATAGTCTGATGGTGCAGATATGTAGCGAACTCGGTCTACCAGAAATCGACGTGCCAGCAAGCCTGCTAATCCGATCAGCATCATAAAGCCAAAGTAAGGACTGAACGGTGCCAATATCGCCACCCACCACCAGACAGGCTCGGTGAAATAACGTAGATGGGCCAGCAGCACAAAAAACAAGCCTGCATGAAATAACCAACCAAACAACCATGTCCACTTCGAGGCCTTGAACAAACTTTCGAAGAAAACCACTTCCCTGCCCAAGCGAAAGACCACACCAGTACGTGTTGTTGGCGCAGGTGTCGTCGGTATTTTTAGCGGTGCCGGCGTACTTGCGTAACGCATCATACGACGAAGCGTACCAACGACAAACACCCCGAGCGTGAGGTATAAAACAACACTAATTACCGTACCCATGGGAGACGCTTATTGGCCAGTAAACGTGAACACCGCGTTAGACGCAACCGGTTGGCTTGGGCAGACCTGCATACTTACAGGCCTGTTTAGCTGGACCATAAGGGTATAGCTCGTAAAGGTACTTGCTACTGCCCTTATCTTTTCCAAGCTTCTTGCCAATGGCTTTGGTGAGCACTCGAACAGCTGGCGCAATTTGATACTCTTCGTAGTACTCGCGTAAAAAGTTAATCACCTCCCAGTGATTATCTGACAATTCAAGCTCATCTATCTCAGCCATAACGGTTGCAACTTCAGGCTCCCACTCTGATAGATTTTCAAGATATCCTTCTTCATCTGTTTCAAGCGATTTGCCATTTACTTCAATTGACATATTTAATCTCCAACAACTATTTTTATTTGATTACCTGTCAAGACTAACTGCAATAAACAGGTAACTGCATACAACGTTAACTACCCACTACCGGCACTTGCGGATGCAGTTAAAAACGCGAACCAATGAGCGAAAAACAATGCGCAACAAACAATGCGCAAACACTATTCACAAAAACAATGAGAAAGCGCAAACCAGCATACACGAGGTTTAAAGCCTGAGTACCGATGCTATTGAGTAGAACCCAGTATTTGCAGAGCCTCTTGTATCATTGCTTTTGCCTATCGCACGGTTTCACAACCAGGAATGTACCCGGTCGTGCTGTGCAACCAGTTCTACAAAACCTGTGTAGTCCACACATTGTACCGGTTCTAACAGTTTGGCATCGGTAAAGCCTCTGGCATCCAGATCTGGCTGCAATACATACAGCTTGGTTAATTCTGCAGTAGCGTTAAGTTGATCTTGATACGCCGTGCCTGCAACAGCACAAATGGATGCATCCTCGATTAAAAGCACACTATCGCCATCACCTACGCGCTTCAGGCATTGCTCTAACGTGCGTTTTTCGAATGGCGATTTGTTAACTATGTTTAGTGTGCTCATTTTAAAAACTCAACACGACGTCTTGTTCATCAACCAAGGCTTTAACGTCAGCCGTAGCGATGACTTCTACATCGACCAGCAAATCTTCAGCGCTCAAACCACGCTCCTCCAACGATTCGCGCTCCACGAACAACTTTTCGACATCGTACATTTCAAGCGCACGGTATGTTTTGGAAAAGTTTTTCATATCGATGCCATCTGGTGATTGCTCTTTTTTCAATTGATAAACACCATCGTCAATAAAAAGCATGGACACATCCTGATCGAATGCAGCGCCGATCAGAACCGTTTCAAGCGACTCCAGTGCGTACACTGTGCCGTGAGGTTGGCGCCTGTTAACATAAAGAAATTTCTTTATTACTCCGCCAGCGTATTCGTCTTCTTCCATTTCGCTCTTTAGTCTTTTTTGTCTGCTTTGTTTGAAAGCTTGTTCAGTTTTAATCGCCGAATGTTATTAAACGATCGGCTTCAATACCCGCTTCAATGAGTTGACCAAGGCCCGATATCCGAAAACCTTCAGCTATGTTGTCAGCGTCTTTGCCGTTTCTTTTCATTTCGTCTTCATCGACAATACCGCGCCGTTGGCAAGCGGCAACGCAAAGCACTAAATCGAGCTTATGCTCCGCAGCCAGATCGCTCCAACGCTTCTGAATATGCCGATCGTCTTGAGGTGGGGAGGTTAAGCGCGTGCCGTTATTAACGCCATCATGATAAAAAAACACGCGCATAACATCATGCCCGGCTTGAAGCGCCGCGTGCACAAACTGGTAGGCAGTATCCGAGGCCTGATGTTGATACGGTCCTTCGTTAACTAGTACTGCAAATTTCATTGCCGACATAACCTTGATTGGTGAGCTAATCAGAAACGAATATGGCTTGACGAGTTCAGACTTTTTCGAGACCCGCGCCAGTTATCGATATGAAACTTGGTAAAAGGCAGTTCCGTGATTTCGAAAAAACGAGGCCAGCCAATACGATCGATCCAATCGTTTATCCGTTCCCAATCTTTCGCATCTTCTTTATAGGCATAAAGGATTTTCTTCACGACCTCAGTGGCTTCAGGCCAACGTGGTGGATTATTGGGAATACCAGCCGCAACCAGTTTCTGGAAAGACGGTTTACTGCGCGCATTGGAATGATTGCCACCAACCCAAACCGCAAGCTTAGAGTGTTCAGGGTCATTGATTTGCATTGGCGGGCACGGCGGGTAGCAAGCACCGCAGCAGATACACTTTTTCTCATCAACCTCTAATGACGGTTTGCCGTTAACCATGGCCGGGCGTATCGCCGCGACGGGACAACGAGCAACAACGGATGGTCGCTCACACACGTTCGCAACCAGGTCGTGATTAATTTTGGGTGGCTTGGTGTGTTGAATATTGATCGCAATATCACCCTGACCGCCACAGTTTATCTGGCAACACGATGTGGTGATATGAACACGGTTGGGCATTTCTGCGTGCGTGAACTCGTGAATAAGTTCGTCCATCATGGATTTAACAATGCCCGATGCATCCGTACCAGGAATATCGCAATGCAGCCAACCTTGCGTGTGCGAAATCATCGCAACCGAGTTCTGCGTTCCACCAACAATGAAACCAGCATCGGTTAAAGCGCCAATGAGCGGTTCAACCTTTTCTTCTTTATCGACCATGTACTCAATATTCGAGCGAATGGTAAAACGCACATGCCCATCGGCAAATTCATCACCAATGTCACACAGCTTGCGCAGCGTAAAGACATCCAAAATTCGTTGAGTGCCCGCCCGAACCGTCCAGATTGATTCACCACTGGCCGCGATATGACACAACACACCAGGTCTTGGGTGGGTGTGGTTCACCCATTGCCCGAAGTTGCGCAACATCACTGGATGCACATATTGCATTCCATCCGGGCAACCACTCTCGATTGCAGGACGCATGACTTTTTTAGCAGCTTTTGTCGTGGACATTACGCATTACCTCCAGCCGCCGCCTCAGCGCGCCGCTCAAACCATTTAGCCGCTTCCTCATCCCAGCCATCCATCCTCACATAGGAACTCTCGCGAGGATGAGACACCATATTGGGGTCGACCTCGACGCCAATACCTTCCAGAAAATTGACCAACCCTATTCGCTCGATCATCTCACCGGTCCGTTCATGCTCCAACGCATTCTCCGCGAAAAAGTCGATAGTCTCTTCTGCTATTTCAACAATACGCTCGTAATCTTCTTCGGTTTCCAGCCGCATAAAAGGCACGATAACGGTGCCGAACAAATCGCCGATTTTGAGTGTGCGTTTACCACCAATAAGAATGCTAACGCCCTTATCATCGCCGGGACTAAAAGCCGATGGCACAACGTTCAGACAATGCATGCATCGAACACAGTTTCGGTTATCCACTTCAATGGAATCGTCTTCTTTTAGTGAAAGGGAATTCGTGGGACAACGAGTAATAATATTATCGATGACATGCTGTCGCCCTTTGGTCGCAACGTAAGATTTAAACGCGTCCTGATCTACTTTCATATCGTCACGCCACGTGCCTATTACCGCAAAGTCGGCGCGTTCAATAGAGTTCATACAATCGTTAGGACAGCCAGAGACTTTAAATTTAAATTTATACGGTAACGCCGGACGATGAACATCGTCGGTAAAGTTATTAACCAGGCTGCGGTGAACCTTGTGCTCATTAGTGCATGACATTTCGCAACGCGCGCCACCGACACAAGACATAGCAGTACGAACACAAGGCCCGGCACCACCAAGATCGAAACCGTATTCGTTTATATCGTCAAAGAAGTGCTGAGTGTTTTCTGTGGTTGCGCCGATAAACATAATGTTGCCGGTTTGGCCATGAAATGTGACGAGGCCTGACCCGTGTTTCTCCCAGCTATTGGCAAGATCGCGAAGCACGTCGGTGGTGTAATGATTGCCTGCGGGAGGCTGCACACGCAAAGTGTGAAACTCGCGCGATTTGGGAAACATGTCTCCCACTTCCGAGAAGCGCGGAATGATCCCACCACCATACCCATAGACACTGACCGTACCGCCTTTCCAGTAACCTTTGCGTGTCTGATATGAATGCTCTAATTGTCCGAGCAGATCGTTTGCCATGTCGTTGACACGATCGCTTGGATGGTCGTCTCGCAGACGTTTAATACCCGATACAAAGCTTGGCCACGGACCCGTTTCGAGGTGGTCAAGCATGGGTGTTTCACGAGTGCTTTTTGGCTCTTTGTCGGTCATCGGTAGTTGGCTCCTAACCAGCAGACAATGGGCTTAAATTCTTTAAGGCTATTGTAGTGGGTTGGCGCTAAATCGACTATCCATCTTTGTGCACAACTGAGCAAAGCCCACCTATCCCCAAAGGGATACCCTTCCATAATAGTTTGGATAATATCAGATAGGCTGGATGTGCCGACAAAGCTGGCAAACTGAAAAAGCGCGATTATTTCGATGGCTGAAGTGGCCGCCCAATAGGACTAAGACTCCATTGGGCGGCGCAGTATGAACGAACCAGGAAAAACGTTGATTATCCGAAAATATCCTTGGTGATTCCCGAATACCACCCTAACGATTCCTCGTAGGTGGTTTTTCGCAGCGCTTCGTCTTCGCCGGTTTGCGAGACAAACGTTGAAGTCGAGGCAATTTTTCCATCTTCAACAGCGTATTGTGCGCCCACTTTCACACCGTCTTCGGTCGCAATGAGACTCCAGCACGTGTTACTGAACTTGGCTGGGAACACCTTGCTGCCCAACAAATCACCGCGCACATTCATCGCAGCCACCTTGGCTTGACTGTTCGCTGAGAAACCAGACTTTGGCATTGCACCGGCAATACTGGCATCACCGAGAACGTAGATGCTTTCATCTTCAGTTGAGCGCATGGAATCTGCAACGATGGGACAAAATCCAGTGTCGTTGGTTAATCCGCCTTCCGATGCAATCGCACCTGCCATTTGGCCGGGAATAATATTGAGTAACGCACCTTCAAATGTATCAAGATCGGTTTCTACCGTGCCGGCATTAACATCAACGCCCTGAATGCCACCATGCACGTCCGGGCCATACCATTCGACCATTCCCGCGTAATGCTTATCCCACCCTTCTTGAAACAGCCCCTGCTTGGAGAACTTAGGCTTAGGATCGATAACCAGTATTTTGCTGTCGGTAAGACCTCGCGTTTTTAATGTGTGTGCCATCATGGAAACGCGCTCGTAAGGCCCTGGTGGACAACGGTACGGGTTGGGTGGTGGCACCATAACAATGTTCTGCCCGTTTTGCAGCGCATCGAGCTTTGACTTTAGAAGTGATGTTTGCGCACCGGCCTGCCATGCGTGCGGCGCAATTTCAGCTGCTTCTTCTGAGTAGCCCTCTATGCTGTCATATTTGAGATCGATACCCGGAGCAACTACAAGACTATCGTATGCTACTGAGGAACCATCTGCCATGCTCACCATCTTTTTGGCACGATCAATTCCCTGCGCATAGCCAATTTTTACCGTAACGCCCTCTGCGGCCAAATTATCGTAAGAATGCGTAATTGATTCCAGCGTTCGAAAATCACCCAAATACAAATTCGAGAAAAAGCACGTTGTGTAATTTTCGCTTGCCGATATCAGTGTAACGTCGATTTTCCCGTCTGAATCTTTCGCTAGGTAGCGAGCAGTCGTTGCACCGGCTGCACCACCACCGATAACAACCACCTTTGGTTTAGTTTGCGCACGGATACCCATGGGTACGGCGATAGTCGCCACGCCCGCTCCAAGCAGTGCATTAAATTGTCGTCTCGATATTTTACTCACGCTTTGCTCTCCTCTCTTTTTAATCGTGGTTGTACTTGTGTCCAGTCCAGTAAAACGACCAAAATTGGCTAACGACCAAATTCTGCAACTCGTTACGCAGCTTATTACGCGACTTTTTGCGAGACTCGTTACGAAAGTATTTACGCATCTGGCCCTTCCGGGATTGATGCGCGACACGATATGCGCACACCTGATTCACTGTCGATTTATTTATACTAGTTCGACTACACCAATTTCTACCAACAAGATAAGAGCATAAGCGCACAAGAAATTCAACTGCAACACATAGCTTCAGCACGTATCCACCATGAATAGGTATACTGTTGATTCTCTATAAGTGCTGGTTAGCTGAGTATCTGCAACCTGCTCACACACCAAGTATGCCCAATGATATACGACCAAAGTTATAATTCGTATCGCTGGTTAAGCCATCGAATAAAATCGATGATTTCGAAACAATGAAATGATTATGCTACTTTCATTCACGAATCAGGTGTGACCCTACGAGCAATCGTATAACCTTTCCATCAAAACAACATGTCAGACAATCTGTAGTGACTTCCAACAACAAAGTGACTTCCGACAATCATGTGACTTCCGACAAACACCACCACGTTGAGGCGACGCTAAAACCAAGTGGAAGACGCTTTACAGTCCAACCAGAGCAAAGCATTCTTGAATCCGGACTGGGCGCAGGCATCGCGTTACCATTCGGATGTGCTAACGGTAGTTGTGGCCAATGTAAAGCAGTGATTAGCAGTGGCACGTGCAAAGCGATAAAGCATCACGATTATTTGCTGACTCAGGTGCAGAAGCTAAACGGGTTCTGTCTGATGTGCTCGTACACTGCAACCAGCTCAATTGAGATTGAAGTCATCGAAGCAACATCGGTCAGCGACATCTCGCTGCAATGCCTGCAAGCCAAGTTGTGTCGACTGGAGAAAGTACAACAAACAACCATCGTCAGTTTCAAATTTGTCCGTGGTCATGCATTGCGATTTCTGCCTGGTCAAAACGCAACGTTAGGCTTAGCCAAGGGCAAAGATGTTCAGTTACCTATCGCGAGCTGTCCTTGCAATGCCAATGTGGTTGAGTTTCATATCACACCCGATATACAGGCGTTACATCCAGATCTGCTTGATGACTTTCAAAGTTTAAAACGAACGAAAAAGCGTTTGGCTATTGAAGGGCCATCAGGTGGATTCACACTCAGCCAGCATCTAGCCAAACCCAAACTATTTATCTGCGTTGGTGGGGATTTTGCCCAACTCCAAGGCATGCTTGAACAGGTGCTTAGTTATGATGATGAAACACCCTGCTGTCTCATCTGGAAAGAAAGCCTGCACATACATCACTATCGGTCTAACCTTTGCCGATCCTGGCATGATGCGTTCGATGAATTCACCTACATTCCAACGGCTGCAGATGTGAATCCGTTAGACGCTTTGCCTGGGCAATGGCAGAGCAGACTCAAGGTAGCAGAAATTTATCTGGGCGTTGAGCATGAACAGCTGATCGCTGAGTTGGTTAGCGCAGGAGCAACTCGAGAGGCTATTTTTCATCCTTGAATCATCATGCTAAATGCTTACCTGGAAATACCCAAAAGCCGCCACAGTGGAGCCAATCATGCAGCGAGCTATGCAGCGAACTATGCATAAAGATAGATAGAAATACCAATTGCAATGCTCAGATGCCAACGGCAGAAGCACCCATTGCGTATCCGCTTTGCACCCATCGGGCTCAGGGTTTACCATAGCGTCAGACCAACATTAGCGTGACGCATCCCTATCAAATGCCACTTCCATATTCCACCAATCCACGGCTACAACTGGTTGTGCAACGGTTGTTTGACAAAAATCCATTGAGGTTGAATGAATGGCTATCGTCCGCGGGAAACAGTGTGACCCAAAGACCCAAGCCTTGCGACGCCGAACAACTGGCTCCAACTCCTATTCGATTCCCGGGCACGGTAAAAACGGCTCATCAATATATACAGGATGAGTCGGAACAATTAAATGCAATTTGTCATGCGGTGCGGCTTAACGGCTTCGCTTATTACCAATGGACTGATACACCAGAGGATCCAGCCAGTGCGTTAACGAACCTATTGGAAGCGCTATCACTCAGCGGTGGCGACAGTGGCGTTATTCGAGAATCAGCCGAGCTTTCACTGCTACAAGATCTAAGCGGTACCCCTAAAGGTCGATTCCCACCCTACCAATCCAGCGCTATGGGATGGCATACCGATGGTTACTACAATGCACAGCAAGATGCAATACGCAGCTTTTCACTGCATTGCATTGAAGCTGCCGCGAGTGGAGGCGCGTTAAGACTAATGGATGATAATTTACTCATACTGGCTCTTTTCAAAGAAGATATCGACCTTATAGCGTTATTGTCCCATCCGGAGGCGATGACCCTACCGGCAAACAAAGACGATCTTGGCCACAACCGTCCGGACAGAACAGTGGCAATGATTCAGAAACAGAACGATAACTCGCTGACAATGCGCTTCACTACGCGCAGTAAAAATATTCAATGGCGCTGTGCAGCCACACGAGCGGCGGCCGAACATGCAGCAAACCTGATTGATCAACACCCGCACTGGCAAACACGTTTGCTACTACGGTGCGGTGAAGGCGTTATCACCCGTAACGTTCTGCACACACGAGAACCCTTTCAAGACGTAGCCAATGGCGCAAGCAGAAAAGTATTACGCGGCCGCTTTCGCACATTGCCACAGATTAAAGCTATATCGCACCCTGACACAGTAAAAAATCATCATGCTTCACGTTAGCGATCTATTGCTGGAACATCGCGAAATCACCACATTCGCAGAATTGATTGAAGTGGTAAAACAACGGGCGAAACACGAACGTTTTTTTCGTATGGATTTAAAACCGCCTTACCCCGACACACCGCTGAATTGGGAGATGGTTCTTGAGGCAGCATTCAGTGGCGTAGTGGACAATAACGACAACGATGATAATTAACCCTGACGATAGTCTGCCACTAAGCGACCAGGAAAAGCGTTTACTGGATAAAACACCCGATGCCACACGCGAGGCCCGACTTATTCAGTTGCAAAAAAAATTGACCGAGCTGGACGATGAAGATCTACACCCACCAGTGAGCTCAGCCGCACTGGATAAAGCCTCGGTAAAACTGGAAATAGCTGGCCTGCTTCTCGATCTGGATAAGAAATCGGATGCTTGGGAATACGCACGTTCCAGTATCGACACCTTTATTGAACATGAGGCATTCGAAGATGCAACTATGGCCAGCCAATACGTGTATCTTGCCGATCAAAGCGATGCTATTGCGGCTATTGGTCAAGCTGCATGGTTAGCGGTAACCTACCCGATCGATCCACACTTAACAGCCAACATACTGAGTCATATTATCGACGAAACACCCGATGATTCGGACGGGGCAGCCGTCGCTGCGGCCACAGCGCACTTTATCGTCGACGTACGTTGCAATGAACAAAATAAGGAAGAACTGCGACTGTTCACCGGGGCAAACCTTGCGCGTGTTGCGAAACGGCACAGTAACGTTCGCTCTAATATAGAATTCGAGCTGTGGGTTGAGCGCCTGGAGCTGGACGTACCTGAAAAGTTCCTGGTAAGACTCAGAAATGTCATCGACGTCATGGTGCAAACCGACTGGTGGTTTGACCGAGACGCCTTGCAACGCAATTTGCCAGACTAGGCCAGATACCATGTGGCAAGAGATAAATCAGGAAGAGCGCAACATCATCGCAAGCATGAGTGATGTCGTTTTTCGCATTCAATGTAATCGCCTACCTGTCGATCATGCGGCTTTACTCACTCGTGCCATCTGCGATAAAGCCCCCTATCTGGCATCATCTTCTTGCGCAGGCGTACATGCAATTCATGTAGCAGGTTCACAAAATGGCTGGGGACGTCCAGAAAACGCCGATGACGATTTGTTACTGTCTAAACGAACACGATTGCGGATTCGTATAGAGCAAAATAAAGCCGAGCAATTAATCGCGGAACTATCCGGTAGTTCGCTAACGGTAGCCGGCTCAACACTGAATATAATTTCAGGGTCAGTGAGCCCGCTCACGCCTGCCTCCACGTTATTATCTCGCCATGTTTTTTTTGAAACCGATTCTGCGCTATCAAAAAAGCCTGCCCCAGCTGAAGCTGAAATAGACGAAGCCCTGGTAGACGAAGAAAAGTTCATCGAAAACGTCGTTCAACACTGTATCGAGCTTGGATTTTCGCCAACGAAAGTCATGTGTGGTCTTACCCATAATGTGGCTACCCACGCAGGTTTACGACGAACGCGCAGCGTATTGTTAGCAGATGTGCCTACGCAGGCATCAATCGCATTGCAAGACAATGGTGTTGGCGATGGGAGACTGATGGGTTGCGGACTGTTTATACCGCACAAAGACACACAGGCTGTGCACGATCAGCAGGAAGACTAATAAGCGCTAGGTGAACTCATCGGGATCAAATCCGGCTTTGGCATAGTACTCACGCGCCATCTCGACATTCTTTGGCACGCCTTCTCCCTCGTTGTACATCATGCCCAACGTAGACCATGCGCCTGCCAAGCCATTCGCACCGGCCTGCTCCAGCCATTGAGTCGCTTCATTGCCGTCTTTATCAACACCTTCGCCAAATAGATACATCACACCCAACGCATGCTGCGCAAGCCCCAGGTTTTGCTCAGCAGCACAGCGCATCAGGCTGGCTGCCTGCTTTGGCCGAGCAATAACACCCAGACCGTTTTGAATCATGATGGCGCATCGATATTGCGCATCAGCTATTCCTTCGTCTGACAGGGGTTCAAGCATTTGCCAGGCACGGCGAAACTCTTTGGCCTCAAACGCTGCCACACCACTGGACAATTGCATGCCCTTTTCATCACTCAATTCACTCATGGCTATTCCAGTATTCTAAGTGCAAAACCAGCCGAACAGGCTTAACGTACTACTATACAATGCAAGTTGCGGCGGTGCCTACCGATCACCGGTATAGAAAACGCCGACCTCTTGAAACTGGCAATGGAGCAATTATAGCCATGACGAGCGATAATCTCGTGAAAGTATGCGAGTTAAGCGATATCCCGCTCAACGACATGCGGTGCGTATCGCTTAGCGATCGAAATGTATTGGTTGCCAACACTGAGGCCGGTGTATTTGTGGCTGATGAAATGTGCACGCATGAAGATGCCCGACTTTGCGACGGCAATCTTTCGGGCACAAAAGTGAAATGTCCGTTGCATGGCAGTCGATTCGAACTAACCACCGGGCAAGTACTTGACGACCCCGCCGATACCAATCTGGTAACGTATCCAGTCACCATAGTGGATAAGTCGATTTATATATCGTTGAACCTAACTGAGTCTGACAAGCAAAAAACATGAACACACAAACCTATCCGGTTGCAGATGCCGAGCTCATGCGCTCCGTTATTCAACGCGTTGCCACAGGACCTGAACTCAGCAAGAACATCTCATACGACGAAGCGAAAGCGGTTATGCACGCGCTGCTTGATGGTTCAGCAGATCCTGTACAAGCCGGTGTATTCCTGATCGGGTTGCGTATGAAGCGGGAAACTGATGATGAGCTTCGCGGCGTAATGGATGCCTTGCAAGAAAGAACCGGCGTTGTTGCAGCCGACGCAGATCACGTTGTTGCTGTAGCCGACCCATACAATGGCTTTAATCGAACATTGCAGGGTTCGTTGTTTGCGTTACCTGTGCTCGCCGCCTGCGGCCTATCGGTCTACTCCCACGGCGTTGAAGCAGGCGGTCCGAAATTTGGCGTTACTCACCACACCATCATAAAAGCCTTGGGCGGCGACCCGCATCGCTCCGCCGAAACCGTCGCTCAGCGCATCAGTGATTCAAGCATCGGATGGGGCTATCTCGATCAGAGCAAACTCTGCCCGACCTTACACTCGTTAAACGAATTACGCGCCCGCATCGTTAAACGACCGGTATTGAGTACCACCGAAGTGCTCGTTTCCCCAATAAAAGCGCGGCAAAAAACGCACCTTGTTACAGGTTACGTTCACAAACCCTACCGCGATACTTACTGCATGCTAGCCAAACACGTCGGATACGATAGCTTGTTATTGGTTCGTGGAACCGAAGGTGGAATTATTCCTTCATTCAGAGCAGATGCACACGTCGTGCGATTCAACCACGAAACCGACTACGAGGAACTCGACCTCGATTTAGCCAGTGTTGATTTATTACGCGACTATCGCGCAGAAGACATACCTGACAGTTTGCCTCTGGCGCAATCCCCACCCCAGCCTATTGGCAGGAAATGGGACATCGATGCACTTTCATCGTTGTGCGCAGAAAAAGGGCAAGCAGCACTCGGCGGTGAAAGCGGCCCTATAAAAGATGCGGCCGTTATTGGCGCTGCATTAACGTTATGGCATTGCGGTAGCGAAGCCACGTTTGAATCGGCGGTAAAGCGGGCCAATGCCGTAATTGAGTCTGGCGAGGCATTAGAACGTTTGAAAGTCGGATTGTAGTCTTCATCGCGAAGGCTCAAACACTTTCATTGCCGATTGGTTTCATTGACGGTAGACGAATCGACAAACGGAAAAGTGATGAACAATACACCAACGGATATTATCTTTATAACTGATTTACGTGCCGATGCCATAATCGGAATTTATGAGCGTGAACGCCATATAAAGCAGACTATTAGCATCGATCTTGAATTAGCAGCGCCCATAAAAGAGGCGGCTCGACAAGACAGGGTCGAAGCCACCCTTAATTACAAGTTGTTATCAAAACGCGTTGAAGCATTTATTCAACAAAGCGAATTTCAGTTAGTAGAAACACTGGCAGAACATCTGGCTCAATTAATCATCGAGGAGTTTTCCGTACCTTGGCTTAAACTCACCTTGCACAAGGTCGGCGCATTGAGCAATTCCGGCGATGTTGGCGTTCGTATAATACGCCAAAAAACCTGATAGTGGCTGAGATCTTCTTAAGCATTGGAAGCAACATCCAGCCCAGCGCTAATATCACACGCTGTGCACTGGCGCTGGATAAACACTTCCACAATGTTGTTTGGTCTTCTGTCTACCAGAGCGCAGCGGTGGGTATGACGGGCGATGATTTTTTAAACGCTGTTGTGTCTGCTGAAACCACTGACTCAATCAATGATGTTGAAACCACACTAAAAGCGATAGAAAAAGACCAAGGCAGACAACGAAGCAGCAATAAGTATATGAGCCGAACGCTGGATATCGACTTGTTGTTATATAGCGATGTAGTACTGAATACGAGTGCAGTGGAATTACCCCGAGCCGAAATTTTAACCGCAGCACACGTGCTTGTTCCATTAGCCGAACTCGTGCCATCCAATATTCATCCGGTTACAAAAAAAACCTACAGCCAATTGCGGGATGCTTTAATAAAAACTCACGCTGACACTACCCTGGGCTTGCAGATTGTGGAGTTTGATTTAAACCGCAACGCCCCTGCGACGAGAAACCCTGCGACGTAAAACCCTACAATGTAAAACCCTACAATGTAAAACCCTACAGCGTAAAACCCTACAACGAACGACCACCATCAACTTTAATAATTTCCCCAGTGACATACCCCGATGCAGAGCTGCACAAATACGCAACTAACTCGGCGATATCATCGGGTGTACCACAGCGCCTCAGAGGTATGTTATTCAGGTTTTGCTGCTGTTGCTCTTCACTCATGGAACCATCTTCAGGCCAAAGAATCGCTCCGGGCGCTATGGCATTCACGCGAACATGGGGTGCTAATTCCATGGCTAAAGACTGCGTTAACATAACCAGTGCCGCTTTCGCCGCACAGTACACTGAATGATTTTCGTAAGCCTTGTAGGCATGAATGTCGGCCATGTTCACGATCGCACCGTGCCTTAAGGAGAGTTCCTGGAAAGCAGCTTGTGCTATGAATAAGGGCGCCGTGAAGTTACTTTGCATAAGCTGCGCAACGGTTGAATCATCGATATCGCCAATCGGTGTTGGAAAAAATCGTGAAGCGTTGTTGATAACAATATCGAGCCGGTTCCACTTTTCCAACGCCCGCGCAACACAGTGTTCGCACTGCTCACGCGTACCCAGTTCAGTTCCAATTAAGCCTGCTGAATCTGCACGGATAGCATTGAGCTTGTCCACCAATTCCATGGCCGCAAACTCAGATGTGTGGTAGTGAATCAGCACATTGGCACCACGGTGATGCAATAGCGACGCGGTTGCGGCACCCAATCGTTTTGCCGCCCCAGTTACGAGTGCGACTTTGCCTTGCAAAGAGGCGGTAATTTCAGGCATGTTATTCACGGCCTGTTGGCACCACTTCATAGCCAGACTCTTCGGGTTCGTCGTCGACCATTTCTGCTGGAAAGCCATCGGCCAGAATCGACAAACCCGTCGCCTCTTCCAATCGCTTAATAATATTAGGTGACCATTCCCTCGGCCCGAATCGCTCTTCACCGTCACGCATAATGTCGATAAGAACAGGACTAATATCCAATGGCACATTAGCGCGATTGGCTACCTCCTGAAACAAGCCGATATCTTTACGAACCAAATCGATGGTGAAATTAATATCGCGCGAGCCGTTTAGAATAACCTGGCTTTCTGTTTCGTGAACAAATGAGTTACCCGATGAAATACGAATAGCCTCATAGGTGGTCGCCAAATCGAGTCCGGCTGCCTTCATCGTGGTCAGCGCCTCACACAGCGTCAGCAAATTTGCGGTTGCCAGATAGTTGGTCATTACTTTCAGCACAGATGCACTACCGAGTGGCCCGGTATGTAAAACGCGTCGTCCAAGCACAGTAAGCACGGGTAACAGGCGATCGAAAACGGCTCTATCGCAACCGGCAAATATCGCTATATTGCCCGTCGCTGCTCGATGACACCCACCCGACACAGGGCAATCTACAGCGGCAGCGCCTTTTTCATGCACCTTCTCGCCCAATCGCAGTACTTCAGCTTCATCGGTGGTGCTCATCTCAGCCCAGATCTTGCCCTCTGACAATCCGGCCAGCAACCCATCATCTGCTTCCAGAACTGCAGCACTTGCTGCAGGAGAAGGCAAGCAAGTAATGATTAAGTCGCACTGCTCCGCCATGGATTTTGGCGAATCTCCCCAGCTTGCTCCACCATCTAAAAAAACTTGGGCGGCACTTTTATCCAGATCACGAACCATTAAATCCATGTTGTTTCGTTGCAAGCTGCCAGCTAATTTAGCGCCAACATTACCCAAGCCAATAAACCCGATTTTCATGAAACTCGTTCTCGTTCTGAAGCGACAGATAGCACACTAGCATTTATAGCTTTAAGAGCAAATGCCTCTGCGTGGAATTAATGAAAATGGGGTCGCGCGCTAGCTCAAGTGCTTTGAGATTAAACGAAGAAATCGCTCAATTGCAATGTCCCTGGCACCGCTATTGTCAATAGTGACAACGTCATCGCCAATGATGGGTTTAAGCGTTTGGTTACGCAGCAAGCGCGCTTCAATTTGTGCCGGCGCCTCTCTGCTACGACGAGCCAGACGCGCTGCAAGCTCTGATGCATTTGCCGTTACATGCACAACGGTTAAGGCAGGAAAAGCTGCCCGTATCGCCGGTAGCGCTGCACGGCTTCCGTTGGCGATGAGCAGTCGACCTTGCATAAAACTCTGTTTAGTGGCCGCAGGCAACCCGTAATACAAACCATTGGCCTGCCACCAAACTGAAAACGCATTGTGTTGTTGCTGTAAAAGGAATTCCGACTCCGTGACACTATCGTGTACTTCAGCATCTGGATCGCACTCACGCGTGATAACACGGCGCACAAACTCAACACGAGACTCGGATTTATAGCGTTCTTTTGCCGCATTTAGCAGACTATCTTTGCCAGCCCCACTGGGCCCGACAACGATAACAAGATGACCTGTAGTAGACGTATTCATGCGCGACTCAAGACTAACAGATCTTGCCCGACATGTTGTGGAGATAAGCCGGGCTTATACAAACCTAAGCCGCAATGCTGTCATCTCTTAGGCCAAGCTCATCCAGCATTTTTTGCGTAACCAGAACAACCCCACCCTCAGAGACATGGAATCGCTGCGCATCAAGCGCAGGATCAAAGCCGATACTCAGGCCATTGGGTACAGTGCAATGACGATCTAAAACAACGCACTTTAATTTGCAGCCTTCGCCAATGGTACAGTCGGGAAGAATGACGCACTCATCAATTTCAGTTCTCTCGTTCGCAGTCACATTGTTACAAACAACCGAGTTACTAATGCGAGCTCCAGAGACAATACATCCATCGCATATCATGGAATTAACCGCAGCACCGCATCGATCTTCCGAGTCGAATACAAATTTTGCTGGCGGGGCCTGAGTTGCGAAGGTTCGAATTGGCCAATTCTGATCGTATAAATTCAGCGGTGGTACTACGTCGATAAGCTCGAGGTTCGCTTGCCAGAAAGCATCGAGTGTTCCAACGTCTCGCCAGTAGGCCGCTTCGTCTTTTTCTTCATCGCGAAACGCATAGGACATGACTTTGCGATTACCAATTAAAGACGGGATGACATCTTTTCCAAAATCATCTCCGGAACCTTTACCTTCGTGCCCGTTAATGAGTTCTTGATATAAAAATTTTGCATTGAAAACATATACGCCCATAGACGACAGGCACTTATTATCAGAACCTGGAATAGTTTCCGGTTCAGCTGGTTTCTCTGAGAACCGCAGCACCGATCCATCGGTGTCTACACCCAGTACACCAAATTGCTTCGCCTCTTGAACATCCGTTTCAATGGCGCAAATGGTCATATCGGCAGCCGATTCTACGTGGGCATGGATTAATGGACGATAATCCATTTTGTAGATATGGTCGCCAGCCAAAACCAACACATACTCAGCACCGTAGCCTCGAATGATGTCCAGATTCTGGTAAATTGCGTCAGCGGTTCCGGTATACCAATTGTGCTCTTTCGTACGCTGTTGCGCAGGCAACAATTGCATCAACGGTGCACCATCAGGCGTGGTCATACCCCAGCCTTGCTGCACATGTTGATTCAGTGAGTGCGACATATATTGAGTGAGAATGCCCACCCGGCCAATACCTGAATTTAAGCAATTCGATAAAGCAAAATCGATTAAGCGGTACTTACCACCAAATGGCACAGCAGGTTTTGCTCGCCAGTCGGTAAGTCCAGCTAACCGAGATCCTCTACCGCCTGCCAAGACCAACGCTAAAGTGCGATGTGGAAGGCTCAGATCGAACATTCGATCTTTATTCTTTCCAAAACGACCTCGGGCTTCAATAAGCGAGGAAGAAGTCATGTGTGTTTTACCTTGAGTATAAAAATTGGCGGCACAACAGCCCTGTCAAAGACTACCGCTTCAGTATGGCTTTATCGGCAATGACCGGCATCCATCCAACAACTCGCATACGCTGCAACAAACCGGCCCAAAGCCACAAACCAGATCAA
>CAKZUP010000215.1 GCA_937922945.1 uncultured Granulosicoccaceae bacterium | reverse complement strand
GCGTTCCTGGACCATCCAAGAGCCCGTGTATCTGAAGAAGAGCGGGGAAGATGGATCCCGGGTTGGATATTGCGCCACCTATACCGGTTGATGATTCCAGGTACCGTCAAGGATTTTGAAAATGCGATGAAGCAGTATAAGCGCGATCGATTATGACGGCATTTGAAGTATCGCGGCCACAGCCGGTCACTCGGAGGTGAGATCACCGCAGCCACCAGTATTCGGCCAAAGCTCGTAAAAACCAGCAGTTCTTCCTGTTCCAATTTGCCAATGGAGAATGGAGAGAATCTGAACTGGGTACGAATAGTAGTCCACTGCGTTTTGGCGAAAGTGTAGCAATAGATGGAGAGCATCTGATGGCGGGTAGTCGTGGTGCGGTTTTCTACTATCGGTTAAACCAAACGTCGCCATGCATCGATGCTGATGGTGACGGGTTTGGCTGGAACGGCACTAATACCAGTACACCAGCCCCTGATAGCGTTGATATTGTTGATAATACCAACAACGGATGTGATTACAGCAATGCAGATTCGAATGGTGGCTGGGGTTGGAATGCCACTACAAGCCAAAGCTGCACACCATTGGAAAACATAGGTAATACGCAACCAACTGCGCAGTGTATAGATACAGATGGTGACGGCTGGGGTTGGGATGGTGTAGTGACGTGCATAGTAAGCGTTGATAATCCTGGGGCCAGCGCCTCTATAGATAGTCAGTGAGACTACAGCGACTCAGAGTTGCACGGTGGTTGGGGCTGGAATGCCACAACAAGCCAAAGTTGTGCACCATTGGAAAATGTAGGTAATACACAACCAACTGCGCAGTGTGTAGATATAGATGGTGACGGTTGGGGTTGGAATGGTTCTATGAGTTGTATTCCATAAGACTCGATTTACCAATAGTTTGGCTTAGATGGAACGGCGCATTAACAGATTTTTTGTGTTGTCACAGTCAGCAAACGCTTGCCATTAGCAGACGTCAAGTTGGGACAGAAATAGTTAGCGTTGGGGTATATTTTAAATGGCGGCTGTGTCGCTAACTTCTTTGTAGGTCTAAGAAAAAAAGAAGTACCACCGAGTACTTAAAGCTCTTAGTTTGACAAACGGCGAATTTGCTAGTAATTTTTGCAAAAGGCCAACACAGCCTGCCGCTCGCAACCTATATGGTTCGGTCAATGTGTTCTAATCAATATTTTTCATCCTTGTGGCTTGCGGGTCACTGGCAATGCGAGCACCAGCAAATTACCCGCACCTACACAGGTTGAAAATCAATGAAATCTTCAAGTGAAGTGAAAGCTCGCGCAGTCAAACTGCGTGACGTGTTGCGTGTCATGGGTCACCAACTCAAACACACCGAATCCCTGGAAGTGCTTTCAAAGATCGAAGGATATCCGGACTGGAATACGTATGCAGCGGAATTATCCAAGGGACAACAGAATGCAGAACGTCATCCGAATGATAAAAACACACAGATAGCTCTTTCGCCTGATCACTCCTTAAGTGTTGATAGGTCAGATTCGGAAATTTTAAAAATAGCTGACCCTATCAGGCAAGATGTAGTTGATGGTGCCAATGCTCAAGATTGGAAGCTACACTCAAGAAATTTACCCAGGGATGTTATTGAGAATGACGAAATAAGAAAAGACGTAGAAAGGCAGTGGCGTGAAGCTGAAACTGCGTCGTCCCCATGCACAGCAATTTCGCGCGAGTCCAGGTTTATTGGGATAATTCGTAGGAACGATTTTATAGATGTACTGTGGAAACAAAAAAACACTAAGTCTGATGAAGAGCATGTGCTTAGAATAGTATTAAAAGATATTGATGGGGAACTCAAGCAAATTGGCGCATTGCTATCGTCAGCTGGGGATAAGAGGGCGATCGATAGTCCAAATGATTTTCCAGAAGAGATCTTCACACTAGTAAACATGATTTTTACAGAAGCCATTCGAAAATGCGCATCTGACATACGCATTGAGCCAGCTAAACATAAAACGTATTTTCGACACACCATCGATGGTGTAGTGTCTGAACTTATTGAGCCTCCGCCAAGAGCAGTGACTCAGATGATCCAACGAATCAAGTTCATGGCCAAACTTGATTTTAGGCAAACACAAAAACCACAAGAAGGGAAAATCTCTTTGATGATTGCAGGCCAACCATACGAAGTGCGGGTATCAACTCTTACTTCAACGCATGGTGAGCAGATAGTGATGCGTTTACTGTATTCAGACTAAATGAGCGATTGTCGCAGTTGACGGATTGAACCCACTGCACCGCGCAGTCGTATTATAAAATAGTTCAGTGTCTATCAACGTAGATGTTTGGTATTAAAACAATAGTTATTCGAAGATATGAGCAAGCAAAGCAAGGTCTGGGAGTTTGAAACCTCAATTGAGTATCATGACTTCGGTAGAATGGGTTATACCGTTGTATATCTGCCTGAAGAAATAAAAAGAAAGCTACCTTTTAAGCAATATCCCAGACTAAGAGTGAACGCAGATATTTTGGGTTACCCGATAGATGGTGCGTTTCAGCCAGGGCATGGGAAAACATATCTAATTGTTTCAAAAACAGTGCTTAAAGAAATTGGTGTTGAACTCGGTGATCAGGTAATGGTTCAATTCACGGTTGCAGATCAATCCGCTGTTTCCGTCCCAGATGAGCTTCAAGCGGCGCTGATACAAGATAGGGCAGCGTTAAAAGTATGGGAGTCGCTTACCCCCGGGAAGCAGCGCGCCCTCTGCCATACTGTAGCTACTGCAAAAACAAAACCTACAGTAGAAAAGCGAATAAAAGCTGTAATTCTCGGCTTAAAAGAGGAGGTGTAGTCCGTTGAGTGAATCTTACTTTTCAAAAATACTGAATGCACCTTACAGAAGTAGTACCCAATAATGTAGAAGTTGTCCGAATTGCCATTATTATTAAACATTCAAATGTGAGACGAATATGACAACGCTTTTTTTTGCGGCATTGCTATTAGGATTTCTTTTCAACGCAGCGCCAGGAGCTGTATTTGCCGAAACTATCAAGGTCGGAGTAAGGGGAGGATTTAAACCGGCATTGGCTGTTCAACTGGGGTCTTTGCTAGGCGACGCCGTTTAGCCAACCTGTCGTGGCAGCTAACGCATAAAGTCATCATGTGTTCCAGCGTCAGGTTGCAGTTGTTATTGTCTTTTTCGGGTCGTAAAACGGAATTTCAACAACGGTTGCTGTCATCGATCCCGATGCGGTCTGAACGGTGAGAACGGTACTTATGTCCGTGCAGTCGATAGACACCATCGCAAGTGCGATGTTTTTCTGGAGGCGGGGGGAGTAAACGGCTGAGGTCACTTTGCCGACTGTTTGTTCATCTTTTAAAATTGGCCAGAAGGTGGTGTTCGGCCCTTTCAAAGGTTCGCAGTCTATGATCAAACCGACTTGCTTGCGCGTCACACCCCTATCGCGAATGGTTCGTAACGCAGACTTACCGATGAATTCGGCGTCCATATCCACGTTGACCAGCCGGTCCAAACCGAGCTCGTAAGGGTTGGTATGGATGTCTGCATCGGCGTGATAAGACAGCATGCCTCCCTCGATGCGTCGAATCGACGATGTGTGTCCGGGTTTGAGATTGAAAGGTGTGCCTGCCGCCATGATCTTTTCCCACAGATCATCGCCACGCGACCCGTCTTGCAAATAAATCTCATACCCCAGTTCACTAGACCACCCGGTGCGCGATACGACCAGTGGAATACCGTCCAGCTCAACTTGGCGGAGCCAGTAGTAGCGCAGATCCAAAATACTCTCGCCAAACAAAGCTTTCATTATGTCGCCAGATTTTGGGCCTTGTAGTTGCAGAGGTGATACATCGGGTTCGCAAATGGTGACATCCAGGCCGGCATGCACCGCTACGCCTGATGCCCACAACAAAATATCGCTATCGGCCAAGGAAATCCAGAAGTGATTTTCAGACAGTCTTAGCAGGATAGGGTCATTTAAAATTCCACCTTTGGCATTGGTGATCAGAATGTATTTGCATTGCCCTACTGCAAGCGTAGAGAGGTCGCGCGGTGTCAGCATCTGTACAAACCTGGCAGCATCGGGGCCGGTTATTTCCACCTGACGTTCCACCGCCACATCGCAAAGAATTGCATCGTTGACTAGATTCCAGAAGTTTGCTTCGGGGTCACCGAAATCGCGCGGAATATACATGTGGTTGTAGACGGAAAATCCTTTCGCGCCCCAGCGAACGGTTGCATCAAAATAAGGGGATTTGCGAATCTGAGTTCCGAAGCCAAAGTCGTCAGCGTTGGTCATAATGTTTGCCTTTACTGGCAGAGCCTTCAGTGGGCTGTGCGTAATTGGAATTTGGACGCAGTTTACTTGCAGACATGTTCAGAAGCGGGCTGTAATTCTCGGTATGAAAGACCGAATAATTTGATTTTCTTTGCAGCTTGGTCCATTTGGTTTTACTAGTGTAAGCAAACGCACGACCTAGTTCTTTGCTGATCGCGGCACTCAACAGGGTTCAGAGCATCTAAAAACATTAAAGTGTAGGATGGCGTTCGATCGAAAGGTCTACGCATCGATAGTTTTCGTGAATTCCCGAATGGCAAATTGGGGCATTCTTCGTGTGCTCGCGACTATCGGTACACTTGGTATACTTACGATGATCATTGCTTCAACACTCGGTGTAACGGAAAGATCATGATTCCTGTATTGCCAACGATATCGAATGAAAGCATCGAATTCTCGGAAAGCCTTTGAAAGCACTCTTATCGTTAATCGCCGTGCTCGGGCTTGGGATTGTCGCTACTTTGCATTACCAGGATAAAAACTTTGGGGCTCAGTCTAATTTTATTGTTGCTTGTTTTCGGTTTTCAAATTGCTGCCGCATCGAGTCCCGGCCCGAACTTTATTCTTATCAGTACATACTCTACCCGTAAATCAATACGACATGCTCTTATAGCCATTGTTGGAATTGTTATAGGAATTTTGATTTGGTCTAGCCTCGTGGTGCTTGGGTTGGGTAGCATAATTTAGTTCAAGTGGTCAATGTATTTAATATAACTCCCAAACTTTAGTATAGGGCCGGTAGTAGTGGACGGGATTTTCTGTGCGACTATGCCTATAAACGCGATTGTTGTAGTGAACTACGATACCGATTGGCGAATATTCGTTCTTCGCTTTGGTAGGTATAGACGCCTGTGGATAAACGCAAAACATCCCTATGGTTCAACGATAGGTTCGCAACGCCCGGAACAGAATCTTTACCATCAAATTGGACCAGCTTGGTGCACCAGTGATAATGTTGTATTTCACCCCGTTGTCGTACCACTGTTGGAGGACCATATTGAGCAATGGTTTGCTCCAACAACACTTGCCTGTCAATCACATCTTCATGTACTTTTTTTCGACGATATCAATATACTCATTGTTCTCGGAAAGAACCCTTGACAGCCGGGCCTCGACTGTAAACTCCTTATAATAATACGAGACCTCAAACACGGTTCGGTTTTCACCCGTACCACGTGTCATTCTTTTTATCCGTTTTGGTTCAACACCGAGCGACTTACTTAACGCAACCGCCGCTTCGTCAGCAGTCATGCCTAATTTCACGCCATAGACATCAAATTCACTAACGTCATACAACGGCCCCTCAAACTGCGCATGTGCGATGGAAAAGCCTACGATCAGTAGCAGTAGAATACGCTTGATGTTTCGGATAGGATTCATTGTTGATTGACCGTCCTTTGATATCGTGTCGCCGACGGAGCATTGTTTCATAAGGATGTGCTTGTCTCCATGTTTTGTTTATCGTTTGATCACACTATGTCTATGGATATCAGCTGATTTCGTATTAGTGCCTGCAAAAAGAAATGCCGGTATTGATTTCCTATAAAAAAGTATAGTTCTGGTCAGTCCGTCGCGGAGTTGTCACTGCCATATGGCTAGCAATCTTCGCTCTGTCCAGTTTTTTGTCTCGCTGATTTACGGTGAATAACGAGCTGGTTTCCTGATGATTATCTGGTTTTGTTCTCAACTGGGATCGATTAGTCAAACCAGCAGAACAATATCGAATTTCAACAAGCGAGGAGCCTTTACTCGTGCCAGTCCATATGTTACTTTTTCCGCGTTATCAAATATACAAAGGGACTTGGTATGTGGTCACCGCAACGCCCGGCTCAGTACGCAAGCAAGATTTTCACTCTTCGTTTGGCAAAACCCACAATCCTTTTTGTCTTCATTTTGTGCAACTCGGCGTCTGTATTTGCACATAGCCAATCGAACCTGAACTGTGATTCACCGGTTCAACAATAGAGTGCTTTTATGTTTCATAGTCGAATTGGAATTATTGTTACAACAATCATGTTCTGCCTTTTTGGTTGTGGTACTACCGCAACCTCAACTGCGAGTGATCAGAAGGATTTGCCGAAGATAAGTATTTCGTACGATCACAACAATCACACATGCATTACAACAGTTAGCTATCGCGGCAAGACTGTCACGCAAACTTATTCCGACGACGCGTATAAGCCGGAAGATTCGCGGGCAAATGTAATAGTCCGGGTAGGCGAAGATGCTCTAACACGCCAGGATATAGCCAATTATAGCCGCAACCCTGTGTTACAAGGTAAATCAGAAGCAGAGCTAGAAGATCGATTTGTTTATCATGTCTTTGGTTTTTGTCGACAGGAAGCAACCGATGTCAATAGTCTGAGTGCCGAAATTTGGATCGAAATGTGGCTGCCTTCCCCAACATTGGAACATGATGGAAATTCAATAGGCAATGGGTTTGCTCCAGCTGACCTGGCACAAGAAGGATTCTCAATAACATTTCCTCGGCTACCGAATTTGAATTCATCGTCCTCCAAGCCCACTATTTTTGAGAACGGGCAAATGCGTCTTGCGCCATCGTATTTTAAAGCTACCGTTTTGGATGAAACGGAAGCCGGGAATGCATGGTATTGCATATATGGAGAAGAAATGAGAATGATAGGTGGTACTTTTACCGTTGCGCCGGGTACTAAAACACATTCGACAGCTGGGTTATTATCGGGTCCATTAAGTGAATATAGCGTGATTCTTGATCGATGGGAATTTGAAGGGTATTTATCATTGTCTGAGTGCTAAATGGATTAGAAACTCTTGTCCGGTGCCGTTACGCCCTAAATCCAGACTGTGCTGGACTCTGCGCAAGCGTTCAGTAATCCATTTTCTTATACGACCATTTTGGGCGTTGCGCGGAACAATCACACCCGCATCCGGTTACTGAGATGTGTGATGGCCACTTGTACAGCGAAGGAACCATTAGGTTCTTCATCTAGCCAAAATACAGTGGAAAATGTGGGTACCTGGGTCTGAATCTCGGGAGCTTAGCGCTCTTCTACAACGGTCCCTCACCGGAATAACCATTAACCCGATGATGGCGCGATAACGAATCGATTTTTTGAAATGATGTTCATTGAAAAAACGCCGGTTAATTTGATACGCTCGTTGGTGTTGGTTGCACTGGTGTTGAGCCTATTCGGATGTACTACACCGCGCGTTAACGTTGTTGTTGATCGTGAAGCGCGAACTTGCGAAGTTAAAGTCACTCATCAGTTTCAAACGCATGAGCAAGTGATTCAGGATATTGCGCCCAGTCCTCGCTACAACAATGTAAGACTGGGTATCAGAACGTCAACCAAGGAAGACTTGAGAATTCCTGCACGCGACAATGATAGCTCTGCGAAGATCTTTGTTTATCGATTATCCGGCTCCTGTATACAGAACAAAGAAGTTAGAAAACAAAACCCTAAAGCGGTTATAACTCAGGTTTTTCTATCTCTTTCTATTCCGGCAAAGTCATTGAAAAATAAAGGTGACGCAATCGTTTCGGGTATGACGCCTGAGCAACTGGTGCGGAAAGGTTTTTCGATAACGTTTTACCAAAATCGTACAAAAAAACCGATTTCGTCTGAGCCAGAAGTATTTGGTCTCGACAACGTAGTGTTAGGAAAATCCAGATTGAAAACAGCCGGATTGGGTGACATAAATCTTTACGCTCCCATAACGTGCTTCGCAGGACAAGACTTTCGAATTATTGCCGGTACTTTGACAGTGCCGCCTCACAAAGTGGTTTCAAAATCGGGCCAGATCGAATCGGTGCGCTTTAGTCGCAATGATGTTTCCATTGATAAATGGGAACTGGACGGTGTTCTGTCCAACGACTATTGTTGATTTTTAAAGCGCCATACAATTCAAAGGCCAACAAGAATTATTTCGTAGCATCGTCGGGCAAGAACTACGCTGATATCTAGATCCGCAGCTACAATTTTTATCCAAAATGTAAGTGCCGAGGCATTAACCGTATCAGCCGAAGTTACACCTACGATACGAATGATCGCTTACCATAATTTCAACTTCTCCGGCGCTTTATAGTCTTATTCAATATCTGGGGGCAGGGTATTTGATCTGGCTTGGTGTGGCTATGATTGTCTCTAGCTTTCGTGCACCAGGCAACGACAACATAAAAGAATCAAATGTGTATGCCGCGTCGCCGCTAATGAAGGGATTTTTAGTGAATATTGGCAATCCAAAAACTATTGCTTATTACACAAGTCTTTTCGCGGTCTTAATACCAGTTGATTCCAACGCATTGGTTTTGGTGGCCGTGGTAGTTACTGACGCTGTAGCGTGTGCGGTGTGGTGGATATTGGTCGCATACCTATTTGGCGCAAATCCTGTTAAATTATTTTTTAGGCGTGCCCGTCAGTCTATTGATCGATTATTCGGTGGTGCGCTTATTTTACTTGGATTGAAGCTTGCGTTGGATCGCCCTTAATCGAGTTGTTACTGTCGTTTTACAGTTCAGCAATTCGGTCTTCTGTTGCAATGCAAGTGAACTTGGTATACGGCTAGAAAATGATAAATACACATGACAATAAAAACCGCACCTCAAATGCAAACCGCTGCTTAATGCAAGAGAGACAAACATTTACATGAATACAGTTGATGATATCGGGAAGGAAGAAGCAGCGCTTAGGCTAAAAATGCCGGTGGATGGATTTGCCGAGAATAGAGATGAATTCCTCACCAACAGTGGTCTATACGATGAGTGGCGTAAGATTTACAAACAATATGTCGACCTTGCGGAAACCGGAGATATTGAAGCGTTAAAGCGTGCTATTTTCTATGCTTGGTATCAGTTGGCCGAACCTGGATGGTTGTCGGGCATTAGTGACTTACCAGGCGAACAGACCAAGTCGGTAGTATTCGTACTCGAAGATCATCTTTCTCAAGGTCTAAAAGATGCAGAGCTTGAAATTATGCTTCCCTATTACATGCTCATTTGTAGCTACTATCTTGAGCGGTATTATCCGTTACCTTTTATACAAAAAGCCAGTGTTAACGTTAAAGGTGGAGGCAGACCTATTTTAAAGAGTTCTGAGTGGGCTTATCGTGGTCAAATGGGAGATTATTGGGGAGTGTAGTTATTTCAGTTTGCTGTTTTCGATGCGTGATCGGTTTGCCTTCCTACCCAAGTCTTCGTCATGTGCATCGCACAATAGGTCAAAAGCGGTTAAGTAGATTAATATGCGCGAGGAATAAAATGTTTGATAACCGTGGCTCTTCTCAGCATTAAGTTAACGGCGGCTTCCGAGAATCTGCCGAGTTGCAATAGTTTCGTTAGTTAACTAATTCAGCATTTCAGCTCTTCCGAGATCCAGAATATGATAACTGTTTGTTGTTCGCTTGCTTTTGTTGCGCTCGGCGACTAACTCCAAAATTTAGAATCCATATGAGTGCAACCCCGGATGTAAAGAACGCACATCTTACGGACGAGGGGTTGGAATGCCACTGCAGTACGATCTGGCCATCTCCGCAAATCTCACTGGCTCTTCCACACTTTCGATGCGAACCAGAGTCCATGGCGCGCTCAGTGCGGCATCAGCAGCACAATTACTAGCTGCTGTATCATTAGGTATGTTCGGGCTAAAGTATGCAGCTTCTATCTCAAGGCCTGTGTCGGACTCCCTTGCATTACGAACAACAACATCGCTGCTAATACTGCTATCAAGTGGTAAGTAAATTCCAACCACGATGATGTTGCTGAAATCGATAGGAGGTAACGTGATCGATTGGGTTTCTACCACTGGCAACAATGCGATATCAGCATTAAGCGATTCTGCATCGCGATAAATAACGTATGGCGTAGCTAAATCGCCAAGCGCTGGGTTTCCATCGCTGGCGCGTGAACTGCCAACAGTACGAACCAGCGCTTCTATTGACACTGCCTGCTCTTCGGCTTGTATTACTCTACCTGAGAACACTAATTGTGCGTTATCACCAGCGTCGAGGAATAGTCGGCCTGAATTTACACTGGGCATCATCATTTCGGTGGTAAATAAGCGTGATACGATTGCATCAGTCGCTATCGTTATAAGGTGACTGGAGTCGCAATCAATTTCCGTTTGAGTCCAGTTAGCTATGCTTATTGTTGCGTCATCAGCCTGCCAATCGCCGACACCTCCGTTGCACAGTGCGTTACCGCTGACACGGCCGTCTGCAGCAAACCTTAAGCGCCAAGTGGCCTCAAGTGGCAATGGTCTATACAAACCTTCGCTGTCTCTGACTGTTTCAAGTGTCCATTCGCTAGTTAGCAGGCCTTGCTCGACTAAAGTGTTGTCGACAGAGTGGTTGTCTTGAGGCGGATCTATGGTGTCATTTCCACTGCATGCAGTTAGCATTGCCACGGGTATGAGTAAGGATAGAAGTACCGAGTTTACCGTTTGCATATAGTTTAATATTGGGATATATATCCCAAATATAGCACAGTCAAGGGTCGATTTCCACTCTCGCTCTTGGTGTGCTTGTTCAGCTGGTCAGCACAATATACTTAATTGAACCTATAAACTGTTGTCCGACCGCTTGAACCGTTTCATGGTCGTTGGTTGTGCAACTGAGTTTAGAAACGCATGGCTGCGTATTAAGATGGCAATGCGCTTAGGAGAATATTGATTATGTTCATTGCGAGCAGTCGGCTATTTGTATGGTGAGGTAATCGAGTGCGACGCCGTCATCCGCCCCGGTTGCTTTCACTAATCTTGACCCAGGGCTCTAAGTATCCAACGTTGGCATCGGCCAAATCAACGTCACCGAACCACACGCCACAAACTTCTGCCACCGTTCAACTTGCGTGAGTTGGAACGTCAGTCTAATCACCATAGATAAAGAAAAATTCAATAAATGTAGAACGCAACTTAAACGATTCCAAGAAGTTCAATCCACATCGTTGATGCAGGCTAAGTTAGCTTTCGACTCAGGAGAAGTTAGGTGAATGAGCCTGTCCAATTTGAATATCCGTAACCCAAATTTTCTACAAACTACTGATTAGGCTAAATTCATGATTAGTTGCAGCAATTACGACTACATTGAAATTGTATGCATGCACCAATACCCGGTAAAAATAACGCTGAAATCTGGCGAGGTAATTGATTGCAAAGCATTGGATACCCAGCGAAATGATTCGGGAGAAGAGTGTATTAAAGTAGAGCGAACAGGTTCTGAGTCTAAAATTTTGCTGGATACCATTGGCAAGCTAGAAGTCAGCATAGCGAATCCGCATTTCAAGGAAGTTTGCTTTACTTAGCGTGTTACTGAGATAGCTATACGTGTGATTGGGTAGGGTGTTGCATCGATTTAACCTGCCGTAACATATCTTTTAGTTGTCTAGTTATTATAAACTAAGTTTGCAAAACAACTTTAAAGGATTGAAGATTGGATATTTATGTTTCAAAGGTGTCGCTAGGATTCGTTGGTTTTTTGGTTTTTGTCGCCATTTTTTTGTCTATATTTTTATTTTATTTTTGGCATTCAAGACGAAAAAATAAATATTCTCCTTTCACTGAAGATACATTACGTCTTCCTGGGCATTCGCTTCGAAAAAAATATACAGAGGCGCTCGATTCGCTGGTATTGAACTATCTACTATTTATCTTTACTGCATTAGGACTAATATTAGGTGTATTGTTGTTAAACGGCCCACTTAGAATAATCGTGGCCTTAGTTTGCTTGATTTATCTCTTATATATATTGGCTAATACGTGGAAATTGGTCGAACAAATACTCCGATATAAATTGGGGCTCGAAGGAGAAGAATATACAGGTCAGGAACTAAATTTACTCATGCTCAGTGGAGCCTATGTGTTTCACGATATACCCTACCAGTATGGAAATATCGATCACATTGTCATTGGCGGGGATAAGATTTTTACCATTGAAACCAAGGCGTTTAGAAAATCTCAGGGTTCCAATGGCAGTAAAGACGCAAAGGTGATCTTCGATGGAGCAAAATTAAGGTTCCCTGATAAGGACACCATAGAGCCCATAACGCAAGCTAAAATGCATGCAGAGTTCCTGCGTAAATCAATAAAAAATAAATGTGGCGTCGATTTTTCAGTGTTCGCAGTTGTCGCTTTGCCAGGTTGGTATGTAAAAAGTGAGTCTAAAGCAAGAAATGTGTTGGTCATGAACCCCCAGCGCGGGAAATATTTAAAGCGTCGGCTAGGCGGGGTAAAAAATCGAAAAGATCGAGATAGAGTTGTAAATTATATTGCGTCAGTTGCTCGTTCAGTAACAAATAGTTCGGATAAATCTGATCCGGACGCGTCGAAAAAATACGATTTTTGGCTAAACCCACGGTCTAAAGAATCATCACTAGATTAGTATATATTATTAGATTAGTGCAGTAATGATGCTTAAGCATCAACATGGTGGCCTGCGACGTTTATAAGTCGTTTCTCCGATGCAGGTGTTCCGCGAGCACATGGAATGTTTTATCTTGTATTCTAAGTAATTAATTATCACTTTCCCAGTAACGCGTGGTTGAGCAAACCGAAATAGGCTTGTGCAGCAGTAGATGTGCCTATCTGGCCATTCGTGTTTGCGTCCTATAGACTAACTTTGAGTGGAGGCGTTTGCCTTTACTCGAACACGCAATCCTGGACACCACAATTACCCCAATAGACATGAACACACTACTAACAAGCGATGAAGCGCTGGCTATTATTCAAAAGCACTATAGCTTGGATAAAATTCAGTACTGCATGTTTATCAGGCGCGGATTTAATGACACCTATCTGGTGGATACCGGCTCTGAGAAGTACATATTTCGTGTGTATTTGAATGGTAAGTACTATGCGGAATCTGACGATGCGTTTCGGTTTGAGTTGGATTTTATTGAGTACTTGAGCTCTAAAAATGTGCCGGTAGCAAGTAGTCTGCGCACTCAAACCGGGCAACAACTAGGCATAACGCAAACCGCGCATGGACAAAGGCCGTTTGCCTTATTTCATTATGCCGAGGGCATACCGCTAAGCAGAAGATCGCTCACAACACAACAGGCTTATCACTTTGGCGTTGCATTGGCAGAGCTGCACCTGGCTGCTAATCAGTTTGAATCACCTTATAGCCGCTACAAACTTGATTTGAAGTACTTGATAGATGAGCCATTAAGACTAATAAAAGAAGGAGAGAAAAGCACTGAGCCCAGTGAAGAAGTACAACACGGTCGGCGGGTGATAGACAAGCTTTCACCACTCGATCCCTACATTGATCGTATTCGAAGTATTGGAACCGATGGTGATAAGTTCGGCATCATACATGCCGATTTGCATTTAGGTAACGTCCACTTTCGTGGTAACGACTTCACCATATTTGACTTTGATCACTGCGCTTATGGCTGGCGAGCCTACGATCTCGCCATTGCCAGTGGGCTGCCAAAATCGCAGCAAACATCAATGATAGAAGGCTATGAGAGTAAGCGAGCTTTAAGCGAAGAAGAGCGTGACAGCCTAATGGATTTACGCAATCTTAGAAATTTGTGGGACATTGGTGACATATTGGCGACAGAAAATCTTAGAGCAGAGTAGAGTTAAAAAAACGCAGTGTAACAAGCAACCTTTTTTGTAGCACGCCGGCTCTCAAGCTAGCTACAATGTGGGAGAGATAAGCCAGTGTTAGAACAAGTGTCTGTGCTCTGCTATATCATCGATTATATCGTACTGAATACCACTCCAAGGAGGGCTCATGAGCCAGAGCATACTTGTTTTTGCAGGGCTGCTTAGTGCTGCGGCCTCTGTTGCGCATATTGGGGTGGTGCTTGCTGGCCCGTCTTGGTACCGATTCTTTGGTGCTGGTGAGCGTATGGCAACGCTTGCGGAGAAAAAATCCTTTGTGCCGGTAATCGTTACTTTAGGCATAGCATTTGTGCTGGGTATCTGGGCGCTCTATGCGTTCTCTGCTGCGGATATTGGCGTCAGAATGCCACTTATAAAGCCGGTGCTGGCTGTGATCACTGGTATCTATTTGCTGCGCGGCGTAGGTGGTTTAATAGCGCCACTGGTATCCAACCACCCGGCAATTTTAGAAAACAGCAAGTTGTTCTGGTTTTGGAGTTCTGCTATCTGTCTGTTTATTGGGGCCGTTCATCTGCTTGGCTTGGCTTACGTGTGGACGTCATTGTGATTATCCCGAGCCGCGAGATTCAACCGTTCACTAACAAGATGCTCTGAATGAAAAACGACAACAAACCACTGTGGTACACAAGGCCAGTATTTTTCGTCTCCGCTATGGAACCGTCTTTACACTTCTACATAGACTTGTTGGGGTTCAACAAAGACTGGAGTTACACAGAAGGTTTGCGTGAGATAGTAGCGCAAGTTCATCGTGGTTCTGGTTGTGAGCTAATCTTGTCGGAAGAGTCAAAGCGCGCAGGAGAATCACGAGTATTTATTTCCCTTGAAGCAGAAGACTTAGCCGGTTTGCAGAAAGAGCTTAAACGAAAAGACGTGCCTGTTTCGTATTCGTGGTGGGGTTATGATGTGCTCGTTTTAAAAGACCCGGACGGAAACGAAATACTGTTCCCGATTGAACAGATGAAGTAACGTTCTGATCGCTTGAATTTGTGTGGCTCAGTTTTTCATGGCTGAGAGTTACATGGCGCAGGGAAACGTAGCATTAGTAATGCAAATAGGTGATGTATGAGTGTGGCAATTAGCCTGGAAACCAATGCCGTATTAAAGTGCGCGTAGTACAAAGTGGTGCGAAGAAAAAAGGAAGCCGTCCTTGGCTGGTTGTGACTTCCTGTCCAATACCACTTGGAGGAGGTTTGATAATAGTACTTAGTATAGTACTAACAGTAAATAGCGTTTCCTAACAATACTGTTGTGAATAGGAAAAGTGATTTAGTCTTAATGTTTGCAACTTAATGACTAAGATACGCTTTTTATGACTTATAACAACTGTCAGTTATGACTAGTTGAATTATAAAACCGGTAACGAAGGCAACGGCTGGCCAAACCACTTAACAGAAAGTTCATTAAGTTCACCACCAAGTGTTTTATGCAAAATAAACACGTTTACCCATTGCAGCATGTTCATTTCACCTGGTGCTATACCCATAAACGCAGGCGATTCTTTAATGATGTATTTTGTTTCCAATGATAAATCAGGATTATCTGCCGATACTTTGGCAGCCACAGTGTTGCCGGTTACTAATATATCGACTTGGCCGGCAACATAGGCTGATATGGTTGCTGCGTTATCACCAAAGCGTACTATTTCAGCGTCTTCCGGTGCAACTTTGCTTAGCTCCAAGTCTTCCAGCGTCCCACCAGTCAGGCCGATTTTCTTGCCCGCTAAATCGCCAACTGTTTCAATGCCGATATCTGCAGCGGCGAATACACCTGAATAGAACGGTGCGTAAGCGGAAGAAAACCAGATAGACTTTGCGCGTTCAGGGTTCGCACCCATCGATGAAATTACCAGATCAACCTTGCCTGACGTTAAAAAAGGAATGCGTTGTTTGGATGTTACTGGCACCACTTCAAGCTCCACGCCTAAGTCCTTGGCAATCAATGCGGCTACATCTACGTCGTAGCCCTCATGCTCTAATGATTTTCCTACCGAGCCGAAGGGTGGGAAGTTTTCTGGCACAGCTATGCTGATTTTTCCCTCTTTTAATATGTCGGCCAGTTGGTCTGCATAGACTGTCTGTGTTGGAATAGCGCAAGCAGATATAACCAGCAGGCTTGCTGATAGGTGTTTGCAACATGAGCGAAGGGTGGTCCGAAATAGTTTCATAAAGTTTAAGCTCCTTGAGTAACGTAAGACACAGGCTCAATACCGCGTTGTAACAACAGTTTTTTCTCGAGCCTGCGAGAGTAATAAGACAGGGGAAAGCACAACGAAAAGTAAATCAAAGCAACCATAGGGAAAATAACAAATGGTTCTGCACCTTCAAGTTGAGCATTGGCGATTTTCTTTCCCCAACGCATAACGTCGTTGTAGTCAATGATATAAACAAGCGAAGTACCTTTGATTATCTGCACCATGAACCCAACTGTGGGTGGTGTGGCTATCCTGAGCGCCTGAGGCGCGACAACTAGGCGCAAGCAGTTCCAAAAATTAAGACCCAGCGCGCGGCCTGATTCCCACTGGCCTTCAGGAATAGCCTCGACTGAACCTCGCCATACCTCGGCCAGATAAGCGCTTGTAAACAGGGTTAGCGAAACCGTTGCAGCGACCCAGGCGGGTACATCAATTTTAAAGAACACAGGAATGCCAAGGCCGGTAAGAAACAACAGCATGAGAAGTGGAATCGATTGAAACAGCCAAACGTAAACAGCGCACAAGCGATTCACGACAGTGTTAGGTATGACTCTCCCCATCGTCAGCAGAAAACCTATAATGCCTCCACCAATAAACGCCGTTAAGGACAAATAAATTGTCCACTGAGTTGCATCTATTAACGTCCAGATGATGTTGCCGTAGAATTCGCCGAATATACCTTGAAAAAAAGACTTCATGATGCAGTACGCCAGGGAAACATACGCTCCCCCAAAAGCTTCAGGCCCAATCTGAAAGTAACTGAGCCAAGTACATACAAAACACTCAACACGATAAAGACTTCAAAGTCTCGGAATGTTCTGTCTGCGATAAACCGGCCACTCCAAGTGAGCTCTTCAATGCCTAATTCCGATATGATGCCGGTGGTGAGATAGAGAAAGATAAACTGGCTCACTAATGATGGATACACACTGGCAATTGCTTGTGGCAGTACAACCAGTCGTAGCGTTTGCACTTTTTTAAGTCCCAATGACATGCTCGCATCGTGTTGTCCTTGGTCAATATTGTCCAGGCCTGCTCTGACTATCTCTGCGTAGTAGGCGGCAAAGTTGAGCGTGAGTGCCAAGAGTGCAGATAAAGCGAAGGGCCAGCGATAGTCCAGCAGCATGGGCAAGCCGAAAGCCACAAAAAACAACTGAACGATAAGTGGGGTGTTCCTTATAATCTCAATGTAGCTCGAAGCAAGAAGCCTAAGACCTTTGTGGTTGCCCCGTCGGCAAAGAGCCAACCCAATAGCGAAAGTAAATCCAAACAATGCAGCAGCGCTTGTTAACCCAATACTCAAAGCTAGTCCATGGGCCAGTCTTTCTAAGTATTCTGGTGTTCGCCAAATTTCATAAAAACGAAATTCAAACATGAGAAACGATCGCTTGTTCGTGAACCTTTACAGTTCTTATGCGCAATCAGTGTGCCTTAGTGGAAAATTTATGCGTGTATTGATCTATCTAGCTGTTATTCAAAACAAAATAGTTTTATAACAAAGAAAACGGCATATTTAAGTACTTTGTTAAGCGCTATTCAGCGCCGCATTAAAGTGCAAATGGCAGCTTGATGCACAATGAAGGAGCGGCTTATGAGAAACCTAATCGCTGTGCTTAACCGGTAAGGAATTTTTACTCACTAGAAAAGGGTGCAATGTATTCGAGTTCAGCTGCGTTTATTATATTCGGAGCCGGCTATGAAAATCTTCAGCAGTTCTCTATAACCTGTGCGATCAGTATCAATGTTCGCAAGCATTGTTTTGGGGCACGCATCCTTGCGTAACCAATAGCCAACACGCTTTGGTCTGACCGGCGTGTATAAGGTAAATCCTCAGTTTAGACAGGCATTGATGAATTACTCACAAAATCGCACAGTGGGTGCCATGCCATCGAGTAAAAATGCTTCCACCAAATTATCCACACACTCACTTTCCTGATTAAAAACGGCTGTGTGCCCCTTATGGTTTGAGCTGATAAACACGCCACCAATATTCGATGCCATATCTTCAGACCCAGCCAGTGGTGCTTGTGCATCTGAGATTCCGCCGATCACCAACGAAATCGGGGCCGTATTCGTCACGACGGGTTCCACAGGGTCTAATGCAGCAGGCCAGCCAGCGCACACGCCCAACTGTGGTATTAGTAACTCAGCAAATACGTCTGCGGTTTGATTAAATTCGTTCAATGCCGTAACCAGACTTTGGGCATCCGGCCGAGCAGCTTCATCAGCACAAAGAACCGCTATCTTGGTTGTTATATTCTCCTCTGGTGCTTCACTCTCAGAATCTTCCATTGCTTCAACTTGCTGTATGAAGCCTTCAAGCACGGATTCATCCAGCGTGTCGATATAATCCACTAGCGAATCGGAAGCGAACTCACCGAATTCAGTCGATTGCGCGACTCTGACGATCAACGTAAGGGCCAGTGTGAATGCTGTTGCTTCAGACTCAGACATGGGAGGAGTGCTTAAGCTGTTTTCTAGCTTTTCCAACAACGCGTTGGGGTTGCACTGGGGGTTGGCGTCACTGCAATTCGATAGAGCCGATAGCAGGTTACTTTGCATTGGTTCTAGTTGCCCAGCGATGAGTGTGCGTAGTGGTGTATCTGAATAGCTGCTGGCATCGAGCACCAAGCGGCCACTGTTCTCGGGGTAATTCTGCAAATACAACGCCGCAAGTCGAGTGCCATAGGAACTACCAATAAAATTCAATTTTTCTTCACCGAGTTCATCCCTGATTTTATCCATGTCTCTAACGACATTATTAGAACCTAAATGTTGTAGGTACTCACCATGCTTTTCAAAGCAGGCTTGGCCGAATGCCGAATACTCTGAGTGCATGGCTATCACATCGGATGCATCGAACGTGTAACTGGTGACATCATCCAGACCTTCGTCTGAACAATCAACAGGTGTACTTTTTCCAAGTCCGCGAGGATCGAAACCGACCAGATCGTATGCGGCTTGAATTGCTTCTGGTATCGAATCTGTTTCCACCAGATAAGGCAACACGGGAACTCCCTGCGCTCCCGGTCCTCCGGGATTAAACAGAAGAGCACCTTTACGATCTGTACCTGAAGCTTTCAAACGAATAAGTGCTATATCGATTTTATCTCCGTTTGGGTTGTTGTAGTCCATTGGTACGTTCAATGTGCTGCAATCGAACATGGCAGCGTCTTCGCAAGGAGTCCATACCAGACTACTTTTCTTGTCATCGTTATCATCTGATAAGCATGCTGTGAGTTGAAAAACCAGCAAGACTAATACAAGTGAACTTTTTCTATATCGAGACAACATCGCTTAAACCTGTTTTTACGCCATGCTTTGGCTGGGCTTATGATGTTAGTCAGGTTGTGATGTTAAGCCTGTAACCGAAGGTATCGGAATGTAACTCACATTTTTCGTGTGAACATATTAGGTGAGTCTTAAGAATTTATATGTAGTATGTATACGATGTTGATTCTGTGGAATGAACATTGACTTACCCTAGTCGGAAGTTAACAAGCAGCTGATATTTTAATACTGGCTACTTACCAGCTAGAACCGATTCAACACAATGTGTTAGAGAAGAAACTTGCCTGGCAAGCCTTTACGTGAATCGGTGCGAATAAACCCAGCCGTTGAAGCGCAAGAAATCTATTAATTAAACTTTAATCGAGATCTGTGCGCGCGAGATTCACTAAGTGACCGGCAAAGCAATTATTTTTCAAAGCTAATCACCGGCTCCATCGCATCTAACCTTGCTTCACTAAGGTGGCACTTAATCACATGCCCATTGCTCAGCTGTCTATCAGCTGGTAACTCTTTTTCACACAGGTTCCCGTCTACTTCACTCTTATAGCCGCAGCGGGTTTGAAACGGACAGCCAGTTGGTGGGTTCATGGCAGAAGGGATATCGCCCTCAAGCACAATATGCTTTTTGGTTACGCTGGTATCGGCAATGGGTATTGCCGACAGAAGCGCTTCTGTATACGGGTGATAAGGCGGGGCGAATATGTCATCGGTGGTGCCTTGTTCGACGATATGCCCCAAGTACATGACAACCACCCTGTCTGCTATGTAGCGCACAACCGATAAATCATGGCTGATAAACAGCATCGTTGTCTTGGCTTCGCGTTGGATCTCCATCAGCAGCTCGGTTACTGCGGCCTGAACCGAGACATCCAAGGCCGATACGGGTTCATCTGCGACCACCACGCGTGGTTGGCCGGCAAATGCGCGCGCCACGCCAATCCGTTGTTTTTGTCCGCCGGAGAGTTGTCTCGGCATTCTATTGGCAAACGCACGTGGCAGTTTTACCAAGTCGAGTAGTTTGAGCATGCGCTCTTTGCGATCTTCCAGTGAGTCGCCAATGTCGAACTTTTCCAGGGTACGAATAATCTGTGAGCCAACGCTATGGCTCGGGTTTAACGTATCGAATGGGTTTTGAAACACCATTTGCACAGATGCCACGGTTTCCGTTGTTCGATCGGTTACATCGGTGTTGCCTATATCGACGGAACCTAACGTCACCTTGCCATCAGTTGCTGTTTCCAACCCTAGCAGTACTTTTGCAAGTGTTGACTTACCGCACCCAGACTCTCCTACAATGGCAACCGTTTCCGATTCGCGTGCTTGTAGTGTGATGGATTCGTTTGCTTTAACAGTACGCTTATCGCCACCACCAAACATTTGATTTGCTGCAACGCTGTAATACTTTTTCAGGTTTTGAACATCAAGCACCACTTCACCGGGCTCTGCAGGCGCGGTAACAATGGGGCGTTCTGGTTCGGCATTCCAGTCGATATCGTTAATGCGCAAGCATCGCGACATATGCGCAGACTCACCATCTACCGCTTGCATGCGAATCGCACCGGCGTTACAAATCGATTCTTCGTAGTGCGGACAACGCGGTCCGAAGTTACAACCAACAGGACGGTCCATGGGCAATGGCAGTTGTCCCGGGATGGCAACCAGTGGGCGCGTATTCTTATCGGCTCCCGGTAAGGGAATAGAATTGAATAGGCCTTGTGTATAGGGGTGACGCATTCTATCGAATACATCGTGTACTTTCCCGGTTTCAACCGCTTCGCCTGAGTACATCACCGTGATGCGATCGCAGGTCTCCAGTATGAGTCCTAGGTTGTGTGAGATAAACAGCATGGATGTGCCGGTTTCTTTTGCCAGCTCTTTTATCAACTGCACAATCCCTGCTTCAACGGTTACATCCAGTGCGGTGGTGGGTTCGTCGAGTAGCAATAAATCCGGTTTGGATAGCAACGCCATCGCGATAACAATGCGTTGCTGTTGCCCACCTGATATCTGATGTGGGTAAGCACTCATCACGCGTGCTGGGTCGGGCAGCTTTACAGCATCAAGTAAAGCCAATGAGCGTTTGTAGGCGTCATCTTTAGATGTGCCTTCATGAATCATGGGTACTTCCATCAGCTGTTTGCCGACTTTCATGGCAGGATTTAATGAGGCCATGGGTTCTTGATAGATCATGGATATTTTTGAACCGCGCAGGCTGCGCAATTCGGCTTCACTCATTTCACCCATATCTCGGCCACGAAACTTTATGTTGCCGCCAACAATTTTTCCACGGTTGCCCATGTCGCGCATAATGCCCAACGCAACAGTGGATTTTCCGCAGCCCGATTCTCCAACCAGGCCCATGGTTTCGCCGGGCATGACTTTGCAGGAGAAATCCATGACAGCAGGAATTTCTCCTGCTCTGACAAAGAAGGAGATATTGAGGTTATCGATTTCAAGAATCGGTGTTTGCGCTTCATTTTCGCCAGCCGGCTGATCGGTTGATCTGTCGGTGGCCATGTTTTGATTTGTTGTATTCATTGTTTTAGGCTCCTGGTGCCGGTTAGTCTTTTAAAGACTCTTCACGCAAGCCATCGGCAAGCAGGTTAAGTCCAAGCACTAACGACATAAGCGCAAGTGCTGGCGGCAGAGCAGGGTGCGGATACACAGCGAGAAACTTTCGACCTTCATTAATGGTCATGCCCCAATCCGGGCTTTCGGGTGTTACGCCCAAACCAAAGAAGCCCAGCGTGCCCAGCAGTATGGTGGTGTAGCCAATGCGTAAACAAAAATCGACAATGAGTGGTCCACGTGCGTTTGGCAATACTTCCCATAGCATGATGTACCAGGGTTTTTCACCTCGGGTTTGTGCGGCCGCCACGTAGTCGCGGGTTTTAATATCAATAACCAGCCCGCGCACTATTCTGAACACCGTTGGTGAATTCACGAATACCACCGAAACAAAGATGTTCAATAAATTTGGATCCATGTAGAACACACCCAACGGGTCGGCGTTAAAGGCTAATCCGGAATACGCCCAGAGCCCCAACACAAGCGTGATCGCTAGCAACACCATCAGCTTGCCCGGTTGTTCTTGAAATCGGGACCAGAACAACAACACAAAAAAGATGATAGGGAACAGAAACAGAATACCCGCCAATATCAACGGTACGCCGGTTGAGCGAATCTCTGGTGTAACCAGCAAGAAGAACAACAGGATTACGGGGAAAGCCAACACAAGATTGGCCAGAAAGCTTAACGCGGTGTCGAGTTTGCCACCATAGAAACCAGCCGGTAGTCCAAGCGTTATACCAACCATAAATGCAAACAAGGTTGCAGCCGGTGCAATGGCCAACACAATACGGCTACCCATGACCATGCGGCTGAACACATCGCGTGCAAGGTTATCACCGCCGAGTAAATAGTAACTGCCTTCCATGCCCGTAACCGGCCAACCAGGTTTTTTGTTTTTCATACCCGAAACCTGACTTAACGGGTCCATGGTAATAATGATGTCGGCGAACAGGGCGGTTAATACCCAGAACAACACCAGTGTTAACCCAACCAGGCCAATAGGGCTGGAAAACAATCGTCCGTAAAGTCCTAGCTTGCTTCTAAACAAGGCCGACAGTGCCAGTATGACGACCAATCCAATCCATACCGGCATAAACTGGCCGAGTATGCTCGTGAAAATATCTGCTGCGCCTAATCTTTCCATTGTCGTCGCCTCAGCTCACTCGAATACGTGGGTTAAGAAACACGTATCCTATATCTGAAATAAGCTGTGTTATTAACACCACGAACACAGCGACCACCGAGCACGCCAGTAGCAGCTCGATATCGTTGTTGCCTACCGCCGCAACGAGTGTCCAACCAAAGCCTTTAAAGTTAAACAGGGTTTCAACAATAACCACACCGGTGAGTAAGTAGGGTATTTGCAGCATGATGACGGTGAAGGGGGCGATAAGTGCATTACGTAATGCGTGCTTGAACACAACCCCGCTAAAGCTCATGCCCTTCAGGCGTGCGGTGCGTATGTATTGCTCGGTCATGACCTCGGCCATAGAGGCTCTCATCATTCGCGCAATATAGCCGAGCCCGTATAGCGCCAGCGTGACCACCGGTAGTGTAAAGTTTTCAAAGGTTACGTTGTCCATGGCGGTAGCCGATGTGCCTTTGAACCAGCGCAAGCCACCGAGCTTACTGGCGAACACCACAATAAGAATTACCCCCGAAACGTATTCGGGTGTTGAGGTTGTGAGTATTGAAAAGGTTGAAAGCGTTCGGTCCGTTTTCGAACCTTCACGCATGCCTGCGATTATGCCAATGATTAAAGCGATGGGTACCATAACCAACATGACTGCCAACATGAGCTTGCCTGTGTGTCCAAGCTTCTCGGCAATAATGCCGCGGATTTCTTCCTTGAACACTAATGATCGGCCCCAGTGCCCCTGAATGAGTCCACAGTAGCTTGGGATATCACCGGTTTCCTTATTGGCATAGCGTGTACAGCGTCCGGTTATTTTGCCGGTTTCCTCATCGGTGCGCTGCCAACCCGGCATAACGCCAAGCCATTCACCGTATCGTTTTAGTAACGGTTGTCTATACCCGTTTTTCTCCAACCAGGATTGCACCTGCACATCGGTCATGCGCATGTTGCCTTCGCTTTTGGTGAGTTTTTCCAGATTTGGTTCTAGGTTCGTTAAGAAGAAGACAACGAAGGTAAGGCACAATGCTGTGAATAGCATTACGCCGGTTCGCTTGAGTAAAAATATGCCCATTCGCGCGTTAAACCTTTTCGATCATGGATAAACGACATTACCAATCGACTGCGGTGAGTACGATATATTTACAGCGCTTGGTAGTGGAGTGTTGCTACAGCTGAATTAAAAGGGGCTGCATAGAGCAGCCCCGATTTAGTCAATGCAAGGAAACTATGATTTCCAGTACATTTCCTGAGGGTAGTACTCGAACGTGATGTGGTGATCAGCGCCGCCAAGATTTGGCTTAGTGAAGTTGCTTAGCGTACGCCAGTACGGCTGCACGATAACCCCTTCGTCTTGCATGATTTTCTCAAGCTTCATAACCACTTCGCGACGCTTATCGACATCGGCAATGGCTAATGCTTCTGCAAGCGTTGCATCGAACTCAGCATTGTTAAAGCCCGCTTCGTTCCAGGCTTCACCCGAACGATACGCCAAACCAAGAATCTGTACGCCAAGAGGGCGGTGATTCCAGTTGGTAGAGGAGTACGGATACTTTGCCCAATCGTTCCAGAACGTGGAACCAGGTAGAACGGTGCGCTTAACTTTAATACCCGCTTTACGCAACTGATCGGCAACAGCGTCAGTGGTGTCTTTACGATAACCCGCGTCTAGTGAGATAAGTTCGTGTTCGAAGTCGGCCATGCCAGCTTCTTCCATCAATGCTTTAGCAGCAGCGCCATCTACAGCTTGTGGAGGAAGTTCAGCATAGTCTGGGTGCATCGGGCCAACGTGATGGTTTTCTGCCGGAATACCAACACCACCAACACCAAGCTCTAAACAGATTGAGTTATCAACGGCCATTTGCAAGGCTTTGCGTACGCGAACATCTTCATATGGCTTCTTGCCATCAATTTCAGCCGCCTGATTTGGACGAATAACAATGGTTGCCGCAGTAACAACATCGTTGCGATTCCACTCGTCCAGAGTTTCGAACAGCTCGAGAATTTCGCTACCTTCGGCACTGTACATGGCGTCTACTTCGTCAGATTCACACGCAGCGAAGTGAGAAGCAGGCTCTGTACCGTAGTCGATGAACTCAATGCGATCCATGTACGCACCATTGCCTTCATTCCACCAGGTGTGATCGGTGTTGCGAACCAACACGGCTTTCTCGCCAACTTTTAGTGACTCTGGCTTATAAGGACCTGTGCCAATCGGGGTTTTATCAGTGATGTTTTCCCAATCATTTTCTGTGTGCACAATAGCTGCAGGGTAGTCTGCCATACCAGCGATAAGTGAAATATCAGAAGCTGGTAGGTTCAGGCGAACGGTATGGCTGTCAACCACTTCTACCGCACCTTCAATTGCTTTTTCCGTGTCTGCATCGATAAGAGTTGCAAATCGACCTGCCATGGAATTACCTTCCACGCTCTTGTCGCACCAACCGATAATATTCCGTGCTACATCTTCAGCAGTAAAGTCGTCGCCATTGTTCCATTTAACGCCTTTACGAACATTCAGCGTGTATGTTTTGGCATCGTCGCTGATATCCCAGCTTTCGAGTAGTTTGCCTTCGAACGTTGCATCGTTATTGTATTGAACGAGGTACTCGTGCCAGCCGCGTGCAAAGTTTGCAATCTGGCTCCAGTCATAGGTTCTGGGATCTTTAAGCGCACGTACTTCAGTTTGAAAACGAACCGTGCCGCCCATTTGTTTGCCGTGTCCGTCTGCGTGAGCAGCTGACGGGGCGGTTAACCCAAGCATGCCATAAGCAGTGGTTGCACTCGCACCGAAAACACTGGCCATGGCCAGGAATTCGCGGCGGGTAACTCCGTCGTTGCTGTTTTTAACGGATTGAGCCATCTCGGTAATATGCGAAGGCATATCCTGGCCGTTGGTCTTCTTGAATTTCATTCAATTCCTCCAATTAGGAAAACGTTGCAAGAGCAATTTTAAAGTGCTGTTTTGTTCAACTGCCAGTAATCAAGCCCTGCATCGAGTAGCAAAAGCTTCCATCCTGACGCGAATCTGAGTTCGTTGACGCAATTAGTCTAACATGCGAGCTTTTGACTCCCAAATCGTAACTAGCCACTTTGCGCCGCTATATTGTGTTTAGTGCGCATTCGGAGAATAAAAATTAATTTCATAAGTTGCTGATAAGAAAGAGAAATTTACAAGATTCGCGCTGTTCTCTACTAACGGGACGTGTTTTAATCTGTGGGGTAGGAAGGCATTGGTAATGATTATTGAGGCGCAATACGGATTTTTCATGTGTGCTGGTACCAGCAACGGGTTCGCAATTTACTCTTCAGAGTTGGATTTTTTGGAATTCGGTAGCTGATGTGTGAAGCGCCAATTCAGTTGAGTGATTTTAAGCAAGTACTTGGATGCAAATCAAAGAAGCCGTGATAGTCACGGCTTCCTTTTTACAGCACCTGATTTATTGCTACCGGGTTTTAGCGACTTACAAAGTCACGTTAATCGGTTGGTCAATAAGCGCCAGATTAATCGACAAAACTTACCGCGGTGTTAATTATTCAAGCCAGGACTTCCAGGTGCCTTCGTTTTGCGCTACCCATTCGCCTGCAACTTCTTCCATATCTTTACCATCAACATCGATGGCCAAAATAAGTGGTGCTTGCATATCGTTGGTGAGTTTAAAGTTTTGAATAAGACTGAAAAGCTCCGGGTGATCTTTTTCGAGCGCCGGTGAACCGTAGTTGAACGTGTGATCTTCAGCCCAGCCGGTTGCTGGCCATTTATCGTCGGAATGTTCTGGTAACTCTACCTTCACAAGATCTAACGCTGCATGAATCCAGTGTGGTTCCCATGCATAGGCGATAAAAGGTTCCTGACGCTTATACGCTGCCTGCATTTCTGCCCAGTGTGCGGCTTCAGAGCCTAATTCTGTTACCGCATAGTTTAAGCCCAGAGCCTCCACGCGCTTGGTATCATCGCATTCCCACGCAGCAACAGGGCAGCCAATGAGTCGACCTTTATCACCGGATTCAAGCGTTTTGAACAGGTCGGCATACTGATTCATGTTCTCCCAGGTTTTAAGCTCAGGCGCTTTTGCGCCATCACCCTCAACCAGATAGCGCGGTGCGTAATAACCAGAAACACCAATAACGCCAGAGTCGGCAATTTTCACAACGGAACCATCTCCACCGAATTCTGCAACGTAATTGGAATTGTTCTGATTGTAAGAAGGCCAATTCTCGCAAGCGTAATCGATGTCGCCTGCGCGGATACCAGCCTGCACATTCGGCCCGGATGGCATAACGATACGTTTGACTTTGTAGTCGAGTTCTTGTTCAGCAATCTGATGGATTATTTCACACATAACCGCACCGCCGGTCCAGTCGGCCACCGCAGCTTTTAATAATCCACCTGCTGTTGCAGACCCGCTTAGTGCTAAACCAAGTGCCAGAGTACTGGCGCTTGCAAGCGTTGTTACAGTATGCTTCTGATTCATCTATTTTCCTCGTTGTTTTTCAGTCTTTAGTACCTGAGTAAAGAGCTGAGGTTTCTTTATGTTGTTGCTCTACAGTATTGCCGCTGCAATAGAATCGACGCATTAACACTCGCGACGTGTCTATTGATGCAAAGGCCTACAGCGCAATTTCGTGGCTTTAGTTAACCATCTGAAAGCCAATCTGTCGATACGCAATGCTGGTAAGGCCCGCTTATCAAGCTTTTTACCCGACATTATTGATACTCAGCGTGACAAAATGCCCTGTTCAGAATTGGTATATTCAGCCACTGACCGCTTCCTTATTAGTTCTTATAAACCGAGGGCACGCCGCTGATTCTGGTTCCAGCCTTGGGTTAAACGATCCAGCATGATAGTAAGCAGTACTATACCAATTCCAGCGGCCAGGCCTTGACCCATGTTCGCCCGGTTCATCGCATCGAACACTTCTTTTCCGAGCCCTAGTCCACCAATGAGTGGAGTGATGGCCTGCATGGTGAGCGCGAACACCACCGCCTGATTCATACCCAGCATAATCGATGGCGATGCCATGGGTAATTTAACTTTGAATAGGGTTTGTAAGGTTGATGAACCAAATGAGTTGGTTACCTCATCAATTTCAGCCGGTAGTTGACGCAAACCGAGCGTGGTTAATCGGATAACAGGTGGAATCGCATAGATTACCGTGGCAATGACGGCGGTTGTTTTGTTGCCACCAAAAAAGAACAATGCCGGGATAAGATAAACAAACGCTGGCATGGTTTGCATGGTGTCAAGTATGGGTTTAACAATGGCATCTATCGATTTAGAATACGCAGCTGCTATACCGATAGGTACACCAATTAGCATGCAAAGTATTACCGACACCGACGTGCCCGCAAGCGTAAACATCGACACTTCCCATAAGCCAGCAGCGCCTAAAAACACAAGGAATATCAGCGTTACGATAGCAAAGCGTCGATTAACTGAAACCCAGACAATCGCACCCAGTATCGCCATAACATACCACCACGGTAAGCCGCTTAAAAAATTATCCAGTGGATCGAGTAGATACAAGAATATGAACGCGCGTATGGCTTTAGTGACGCTAATGAAACCTGGGTGAACGGTGAGCCAGTCGATGGCAAAATCGATTGGTTCGCGAAACGAAAGCTCCAACGCACGCGGGAAGGTAGACATCCATTTAATGTCGCCAGCAAAAAAGTAAAGTAATATCAACAAGAGCGTGCCGACAATAAGAAACGGTTTGGCGCTAAGCCAGTTGCCTGCACCTGATGAAACTGCGCTGATGGGTTTAACGATGATGTTGCTCAGTGTGCTTCCGGCGATACCAAAAGCATTCCATACGGTGCGAATGGGCTTTTCAATCCAATTGGCGATAACGTTCTCATCCCATTTTTGTGGTAACAAGTGGAAACGCGTGGTGTGTTTTGTGTTTACGGTGTTATCTTCAGATACGCCCGAAATCGCGTAACTGAGCCGATCAAAAATGATCGCCATAAACACGATGCAAACGCCACCTTCGAAGGCCCAACCGACTTTTAAACGCGTGAGTGCTTTCCAGACTTGTTCACCAAGCCCACCACCGCCAATAAACACAGCCAGAACAGCAAGACCAAGCGCCATCATGATCGTTTGATTAATGCCCAGCATAATCGACGGCTTGGCCAATGGCAGTTTTACTTTGAGTAGGGTTTGTAACGGGCTTGAACCATAACTCTTCGCTACCTCTACCATGTTGTCGGGTACTTGCCTTAGCCCAAGATTGGTTAGGCGAACTGCGGGTGGTAGTGCATAAATAATCACCGCCATAGCAGCCGATGCTGCACCAATACCAAAAAAGAAAATGGCGGGAATAAGATAAACAAACGCTGGCATGGTTTGCATGGTGTCGAGAATTGGTCGCAGGATTGCATCGAAGCGATCGTTGCTTGCAGCCAATATGCCGAGCACAATACCAAGTAAAACTGAGAAGCTAACGGAGACGACCATTAGGCTTAAGGTAGACATTGCTTCGTACCACATATCGACAACGCCCCAGAACATCACACCGATACACACGAATAGCCCAAGTCTTAACCCGCCATAGGCCAGCGCCGGAACAACAAACAGTACAAGCACAAACAACCAGGGTAGTTCCCACAGTATTTCTTCCAGCCATTCAAGTGGTGTTTTGACCACCAGTGCTACAGCACGTGTGTATTCTTTGAAATTGACTTCCAACCAGCGCTGCGCCTGATTAACCCATTGTTCGAACGGGAATGCGTCAATAAGAGCCTGAGGAAAACTGAAAACGTTTGCGCTGATTTTGTAAACGATGAGCGAAATGAGAAAACCGGCAACTATTGCCACCGGCACGGTGAGGTTATGACCACGAAAATGGAGCATTGCATGCCCCGTTCCGCTTGCAGTGGTGCTCACGCTGGGCCTATTCATGCTGAGTAGATCATGCCTGTTTTATCGCAGAAGTCCAGAATTGACAGTAGCTATACATAATTATGGTGCTGTTCATTGTTCTGGATAACATGTAGCGTTTCAAACCTTGAACAAATAGTATCATTGTCTGCCAACAGTGCAAGACTGTATATTGTCGCCAGAGCACACGTGCACTGGGTTTTATTGCGTTATTCCCTATATGCTCGTTATTCTATATATTGGTAGCTAACCCATGAGCTTAACCCGGGCTGTCCAGTTCAATCTGTTCCTGATGAGTGAGTTAACAAGTAATAAGTATCAGAGCAACTAAACCATGGCAACAGATGCAAAAATAATCTGCAACAATATCTGGAAAGTATTCGGCCCCAATGCCGACAAAGTGCTGCGCGAAATGGACCGTTCGCTGTCAAGGGCGGAGATTCAAGAGCAAACCGGTCATGTTGTAGGCGTAAAAGATGTCTCTTTTTCCGTTGCTGAAGGCGAGACCTTTGTGGTCATGGGCTTGTCAGGTTCAGGCAAGTCAACCCTGGTTCGGTGTTTGTCTCGGCTGATCGACCCGACCGATGGTCAGGTGTTGGTTGACGGTCAGGATATCACCAGCGCTTCGCACAGTGAGCTTAAACAGCTGCGCCGCAACAAAATGGCCATGGTATTCCAGCATTTTGGTTTATTTCCTCATCGCAAAGTCATCGATAACGTCGCTTATGGTCTTGAAGTCAGAGGTGAAGGCCGTAAACAGCGTTATGAGAAAGCCATGAACATCATTGAACTGGTCGGCTTGGATGGCTGGGCTGAACATTATCCAAGAGAGCTCTCTGGCGGTATGCAGCAACGCGTTGGTCTTGCGCGTGCCATGGCCGTTGAGCCGGAAATATTATTGTTTGATGAACCCTTTTCTGCATTGGACCCACTTATTCGCCGTGAAATGCAAGATGAGCTATTAAGCTTGCAATCACGATTGAAAAAAACCATGGTGTTTATCACGCATGATTTTCTGGAGGCCATAAAAATGGGTGACAACATTATGATTATGCGCGATGGCGCTGTATCGCAAATGGGCACACCTGAAGAAATTGTGGCCAACCCTGCTGATAAGTACGTGGCCGACTTCACCGAGGATGTCCCTCGCTACAAAGTGTTATCTGCTGGAAAAGTGATGAGAGCAGTAGATAAAAAACCGTTGATGGATAATGTGCCCAGTGTTTCCGTATCGGCAAAAATTGAAGGATTGATCGATTCCGTTGCTGATACTGATACACCACTGGCCGTGGTAGACGAGCAAGGAATGGTGTGCGGAGAAATCGATCGCGCTATTGTCATGAAATCAATGAAGGGCAGCTTCTAGCCGGGGTGGTAGCTACCCAGGTTGCCATTAGCAACCGAAATGGTGTAGCAGCCCAGTTCAATTTTCTAATAGATCGGCTATTTAAAAAATCGGGCAAAAGAACAAACAGTCGATACGTTTGCACTATCGGGAGTAAATCATGCTTGATAAAACACAGCACTTAAGTGATTACGACAAGCCATTAACAGACGTTGCTCAAAGCTCGTTCACGTTACCGTCTTATCTTTATACCGACCCCGACGTCTACGAGCTTGAGAAAGAGCGTATTTTTTATCGTACATGGCAGTTTGTTGCGCATAAAGAATCGTTTCAGAAACCCGGTGATTACGTCACAGTACAAATTTGCGATCAAAACCTGTTTGTCATGATGGGGCAGGATAATCAGCTGCGCGCGTTTTATAATGTCTGTCAACATCGAGCGCATGAGCTGTTACCGCCCGGCAGGGGTAACGTCAATGCGCTTATTGTGTGCCCGTATCATGCGTGGGCGTTCAGTCAGGAAGGCCTGTTGCACGGAGCTCCAAGAGCCACACAACGCCCGGGCTTCAACAAGAGCGATTACTCGTTAAAACAAGCCAGACTAGAGATGTTCCTCGACTGTGCGTTTGTCAATTTAGATGAATCTGCTGTGCCACTGGCTAACGTTGCAAGCGATCTTGAAGCCGATGTTCGAGTGCGATTGCCGTACATGGATAAGTTGAGGTTACCCACCTTCGGTTTATTGGGTGATTCAACCATTAAGGCGGGTTGGAAAGTGGTGGTAGATAACTATGTTGAGTGCTACCACTGCGATCATGCACACAAAGACTTCGCTAACTTAATCAGCATGGATACTTATCAGCATGATACGTTCGGGCTTTGGGCGCGACAGGTGGGCAGTGATATTCGGCCTGATAATACAGCCTACAAGCTTGATGAAAATGCGCCGGTTATGCATTCAGTATTCTGGTATCTCTGGCCTAACACCACGTTCAACGTATTACCCGGTTCCGAAGAGTTAAATGTGTCGGCCATTCGCCCACTAGGGTTGGAGCAGTGTGAGTTTACCGGTGAGTCATTGAGTGTATCTGGCGAATTTGATCAGCAGCGTGTCGACTATACTAACGATGTTCTAATGCCAGAAGATATCAGCTTATGCGAAAGCGTACAGCGTGGATTAAAATCCAAAGGCTATACGCAAGGGCCGATCATTACCAATGAAGAGCGGCTAGGGCGTGGCGAACACGCCATACATCATTTTCACAGAATGGTGCAACAGGCGTTGGCTGAATAACTTGGGCTATAAACGTTTCAAGTTAAGTGGTGATGTCACACTCATTCAGGAAACGGGTGTGGCTAACTTTATGCGTTGCAACATCTGGCACGTTAAGGGCCGTGAGTATGATTTAGTCATCGATACCGGCATGGGGCTGGATTCGCTCAAAGCCTTCATGCTCAACGAAACCAAGCGCCCCATTAAAGCGCTGGTTACTCATTCACATTTTGACCATAGTGGTTGCTTACACGAATTTTCTGTGCGAATGGGGCACAGGGAAGAGTCTGAAATTTTGGCGAACCCGTCGAACAGTCAAGTGGTTTTCGATAATGCGTGGACCAAAATAGCGATTGTAGATTTGCAACAGCACCCGGACTATTCCGCTCAAACCTATTCAATAAAGCCTGCGCCCTTAACGCATTATCTCGATGAGGGTGACGTAGTCGATCTGGGTAATCGTGTATTTCAGGTTTTGCATTTGCCCGGTCACTCACCCGGTTCAATTGGTCTGTTTGATAGCCAAAACAGAACCTTGTTTTCAGGCGATGCAATATACGATGGTGCATTGCTCGATTCGCTTTATCATTCTGATAAAGCAATTTATGCGCAAACGCTTGAACGACTGGAAGGCTTGTCAGTCGATGTTATCCATGCCGGACACTACCCGTCGTTTGGTCAGCAGCGGCTCCGTCAAATTATTCAGCAGTACCGTGCCGGTGAAAATACGTTGATCGATGTCGAGCAATGGTTTCGCGATCAACAAGCACAAAAGGCTGATATGTTTAGTGATCAGGATTGGAGTGTATTTACTTAACTGGCCAATGAAACGTTAACTAAACGTTATTACGGTTGTGCGACAACCGCTGAGAAAGTGGCGATGGTGCTGCCCCCGGCTGGAACGTCGATACCATCCCAGTTAATGTTGTTTCCGGAAACAACAAAAGACGATCCCGATGGAACCAGCACGGGCGCGATGTTTTCAAAACCTGAAGGTACATTGTCGATTACGCTGGCATCAACCGCTGCATCTGGCCCCGCGTTATAGACCTGAAGCGTAAAAACAACAGTCTCTCCAATATTGGGTGTCATATTGGTCACGGTTTTGGCCATAGTCAAAGCCACCTCTGTGTCATCTTCGAGTAGCGTGATAACGCCAGTGTCACTGATATCAATGCCATGAGTTGCGTTGCTCAGGTTTGACAGGTTCACGAATATTGTTTGATCGCTTTCAGGAATAATGTCGGCTGTTGGTATGATGGTAAAGGTGTCTGTATCGCCAGCTTGCCCGTTAAAATTCAATGTGCCACTGGCAGCGGTGTAATCATTATCTGCAACGGTTGCTGTTCCATCGGCGGTGGCATAGTCAACGGTGAAGTTAACGAAGCCGCTGGCGTCCCGAACGTTATGAGATAGCGTGGCTGTCACAGTGATAACACCATTGTCTTCAGGTGCACTAACATCAGTAAAAACGATTGTTTCGTTCACATCTGCGACTATAAGGAAATCTTCCGAGTCGCCATAACTATTATCGCCGCAACTATCCGTTGGATTTAAATCATTGTAGCTGAGCATCACACGGCCTCTAAAGGTAGTGTCCTCAGTAACAGTTGGTATAGTGATACTTTGTGTTGTTGAGCAACCCGGAGGCGTGGCTCCCTGATTGTACGTACACGATGTGTTGTTTAGGACTTCTGGTGTGCCATCGTTATTGGAGTCTAGAAGTATAATGACATTCTCCGTGTCACCGGTGGTAGCTTGGTTGCCAAGAGGTACTTCTGTATCGCCAACTGCTATGGTTATGGATTGTGTACTACCGCTTGGGTAATCACCGCCTATAGAAATCGGTGTGGTGATGCTTTCGTAAGCACTATTATCCGTGGTTGCGCACAGAGCAGCAGGGGTATATCGGGCAGCATGAGCCGTTTGCGCAAGCGTCATGCACATCAGCGCCGCCAACGGAGTGTGGAGTAAAACTTTCACCGATCGATTGCCACTACATCAACAAAAATGGAAAACCAATATCGAAGCCCAGATGCAAGAATTATCTGCAAAGTACCCATGCGACTAGCAAAATAGGCACCAACACGTTACTTTCGGGCGCTAAGCTCTGTGCGTTTGTCATATTTACGCCGTGCTAGCACATTGGTGAGTGTTGTCATTAGCCGCCGCTGGGAGCAGCACCTCCTCGGGCAATACCCTTGTCAATGTAGGCCGTGATGCGATCGGGTACAGCCTGCGCATCCACAGGGGATTCAAAATTTGCTAGCACCGCTTGCCAAATGCTGGTGGCACGCTCTGTTGAAGTTAAGCCACCTGCGTCCTGCCATGCGCCATGGTTGCTTAGGTCTGCAACCAGTGGCGGATAAAAAGCGTCGCGATACCGTTGCATGGTGTGCTCGGTTGCGAAAAAGTGGCCACCGGGTTCGACATCGGCCAATGCAGACCATCCCATTGTATCTTCATCATCCGGAACTGGCTGGCATAGCTCTGCAATCGTTTGTAGT
>CAKZUP010000214.1 GCA_937922945.1 uncultured Granulosicoccaceae bacterium | reverse complement strand
TAAATCAGGGATATTTTTTAGCAATTCCTGTGGCATGAATGCAAACAGCTCACTTCCGCCAGTGGTATCTGGTGTAGTCGGGTTTGCGGATAGTGGGGTGGTCGCGTCAAACGCGTGCAATAGGCCCTGATTAGTCATTATGTAAACGATTTTGCTATTTTCGTATCTCACTACCAAGGGCTTTGTGTGTAGCGGGTCACCCATAGGAGCATTGGCTAACCAATCGAGTGATGCTTCGCGAACCCCTGCTGCAGGATTGCCGAGTAAACCATTATCAATCTGCAGATTTTCTTTCACCAAGCGGTTGTTTGCGCTCAATGCCAGTGATGTGCTGTTCCCGTCCAAGTAAGTGTAAATCTTACGCGAGTTCGGGGCGTCGGGAAGGCTCGTTATGCTTTCAGACGCGCCGCCAGTCATAACATCGTTACCGTCCTCGGTAGAGGACCAGAAGCTTTGCGATGTTTGCTCAAACTTTAACCCTGACCCATCGTCAAATGTTGCCGGTTTTCCCGTGATATCAATCAGACCAGTTTCGTCAAGAAAAAAGCCTTTCAAGTTACCTTCCCATCGGTCGTAGCTACTTGGAGAGAATAAAGAGAAATAGGTTTTGTCATCGTGTGAAAGCGTATTGGGGTTCACATCTATAGATAGCTCTGCAAAATTCTGGCTTCCTGCCAGAATGCTGTCCAAGACATCGTTCAGAGCCGTTGTTAATTCCTCTGGTTTAGTGGCTTCGTAGAATTCGCCTTCACCTTTGTCGGCCAATAGTTTCAGGTATTCTTTTCCCGGTCCTTCCAGCGAAAACCCAACGGTAAAAGTTTTAACGCTTGAGTCAGCGATATTAGGATTGATATCGTTAGTAGCGAGATATTCAAGGACTTCCGGACCACAATTTCCGTCATTTTTGTTATTGGATATGCTGTCAAAAACAGTGTCACTGAGATCTTCACAGTCACTAACGCCACCCACGCCGGCTGCGGACAATACCGTATTTAAAGTTTGTGTCTGACTCAACGTTGTTGGCTGACCGTCAGAAATTAATACGATAAAGTTGGCCTGACACGCTTGAGATATAGGTGATATATAGTTAGGTGTTGTCCATGAATCATCTTTGTAGTATTTGCACTCCGTACGATCGCCAACCGACCAGTCGCCACCACCACCATCGACAGTTGCTTCAGATGTACCGCTACTGGCTGCTTTAAAATTACATTCGAAAGTTACTTTACCCTCGCAGCCCTGATTGCCGCCGGCGTAGTCGGTGCAGTATCCGTAGCTATCATTGGGGCTGTCAGGTTTGTATGCATCGATTGGCGTGTAAGAAGAGGGAAGCGCTGCACTCGAGTTGCCACCGTCATAGCGCTCTGCATCTACATCCCATGTGTCTGGTTGGTGCCACCTGGTGTCCTTTACATCCCAGTCATTATGCAATACAGGGTCACCTCTGAAATACGCGGCGGCCTCTGCTAATGCGTTAACAGTCGGTGTTGAGTAGTTTGGTTGTGTTCGGGTGAGCTGCTTGGCGATAACATCGGCCACCTGAAACTGGCCTGCGGGTATGTCTGCGTCTATCGTGTTTGCATCTGCTTCCAGATCGCTCACCGGCCATCTGACGCCAGATGGCTGGTATCCATAAATTGAGCCGATGCCAACATTCACTTTACCCTTGTTATCCTGCAACAATTGGTTGACGGCCGTTGTCAGAATCTCGTATTTTGATTGGGTTGTTGTGTCGTCGCTGGGTATCTCAACGTTATTTACGTCTGCTCTCATACTACCCGAGTAGTCGAGTACAAACACGATATTGGGCTTATTCTGAGATGCAAGGATTGCGCTGAATACATCGGTATCATCGGCGCTGGCAGGTGCTGCCATCGCAAGAGCAATGGCCGCACTGAGTAGCGGTTTATGGTACAAACGAGATCTCTGTAATTTACGCATGGCTCAATCCCTGTATTTTGACCGTCAAAGCTCATCCATTATTTGCTCTTTTGGAGCGGTATAATTTCACAGCACGGTTTTATTCGAGTTCTGTACAAATCGGCAACATGACCAGCAGTCTTTATCGGACAAAAGTTATAAAGTGCCCCAATTTCAAATAAATGCGAATGCCTAGAGGTTTTACAGTTTGAGATATTTTCAACGCATCTGGTTTTCGCCGATTGACGCAAGTTTTTTGGCGGTTTTTAGAATCATGTTTGGTTCGCTGATGCTGTTTGAAAGTGTGAACTACGGCGTCTTTCTGTGTCTGGATTGCCTATTTCGCAGTTCGGATATGCTGTTCAAATATCAAGGTTTTGAGTGGGTTACTTTGTTGCCGGGTATTGGCCTTGAACTTGTTTTTCTGGTAATGGGTTTGAGCGCGATAGGCGTAATTTTTGGCGCCTACTACAGGTTGTCGATGTTGGTTTGTACGCTTTGTCTGGCCTATCTGTTTCTACTCGATCAGGCGCTTTACTTGAATCACTACTATCTGGCATTGATATTCTGTGCCATTATGATTTTCATGCCAGCAAACGTACTTTGGTCGTTTGATGCTAAGCGCGCGCCGGCAATTGCATCCAACACTGTGCCTGCCTGGACTCGTTTCTGGTTGGTGGTTCAATTAGAAATAGTTCTGATCTACGCTGGGTTAGTTAAGCTGAATCTGGATTGGTTGAACCTTGAGCCAATGAGGCTCTGGATGAACAACCGAAGCCAGGATGCTCACCCGTTTTTTCAGATGCTGACGCAAGATGCAGGAATTGCCATTGCAAGTTATAGCGTCATCCTCTTACACCTTGTGGGGGCGCCATTGTTACTTTGGCGAAGAACTCGGCTCTGGGTATTTTTCATTTACTGCTTTTTCCATTTGACCAATGCGACGGTGTTTAATATTGGGATTTTTCCATGGATGACTATTGCCGCAACCCTTGTATTGTTTGACCCTAACTGGCCAAGGCAGCTTTACGCATGGTGGCAGGTAAAGCGAGGTTCGCGTTTATCAGACACAGCGGTACAAAAGAAGCTCGATTTTGGTTCTGAACCGGCAACGACGATGGGTTGGCGATTAAGCAGCGTAGTTGTAATAGCGTTTATGTGTACATGGTTGCTGGCTCAAATAGTCTTACCACTTCGACACTTCAGTATACCCGGAGATGTTGCATGGAATGAAGCGGGTCACCAGTTTAGTTGGCGCATGAAACTACGCGACAAACGGGGCACGGCATCGTTCTATGTGGTTCACAACAATCAAGCACCAGTGGTGGTTAAACCGCGTGAACATCTCACTGCCAATCAGGTTAGAAAAATGGTTTGTAAGCCAGATCTGATTTGGCAGTTTGCACAATTCCTGGAAGCTCAATACCGTAATGGCCCAGCTGATAATGTGAAAGTATACGTCGATGTCAACTGTTCGCTTAACACGCGTGAGCCCGTGCCGTTAATCAATCGTCTGATTGATCTTGCTGCTATCGATCGAAACGAACCAGT
>CAKZUP010000213.1 GCA_937922945.1 uncultured Granulosicoccaceae bacterium | reverse complement strand
TTAAACATGTATAAGCACAAGTCATCCTTTACGCCTACGATGGCAAAAGGCTGGGTTAAGCTATTACAACAACGCAGTGACAGGCTGGCGCTTCAGGGTATTCAGTATCTACACCTGCCTGCACCAGAGAAACTCACTGTATTGCATCAGTTTTACCGCGGTACAATTGAAAACATTCAGGGTAGCCCGATACACCAAATGGCGAACCAACATGCAGCCGAAGTGCCTTGCATGGTTAACGTGGTGCCGATGTTTGAAAGACAGGCAGATGATACGTTGTTGTATTGGAAAACTGATACGCATTGGTCGTTCTGGGGTTGTTTTGCCGCTTATCAGTTACTGTGCAGCAGAATAGGGGTTAGCCCGAATACAGAACTATTAAAATATCCTTTTTCATCAGGCCCGGTGCTTTTCGACTTGGGTGCAAAGCTTGAAACACCGTTAAAAGAGACGGCTCGTTTTTATCAGCTCACCCAGAACGCGCAGCGCGTGTATGCTAACCCGATTGTGCGTTTCAAAGAAGAACAGAATTTAATTAACGAAGCCAATTTGCACGTTGGTTCAGCGGTGGTGTATCAGAATAAGTCGCCAAACGCGATTGATAAGTGCGTGGTTCTATTCGGTGATTCGTTTTCAGAATACCGTGATCATTTGCTTACAGGTATGTTGGCCGAAACATTCCGCGAAGTGCATTTTATCTGGAATGCAAGCATCGACTATCATTACCTGGAGCGCGTGAAGCCAGATATAGTCGTTACGGAACTTGCCGAACGGTTTATGACGCGTATCCCCGACGACAAGCTGAATATCAAGAAATTCGCAACCGGTCGATTGAAAGCCTTTCAACCAGACGTTGAGATTGATGAGACCAGCTCAAAATTCTCGATGCCGAAATCGGTGATTATCGAAAAAGAGTTGCTGCCATCAGAAACGTATGCACTCGAACCCCCTCATTGCGTTCAGGAAGAATGTGTAAACGAGGGTAACGACAAGGTCATGAAGACCACTCCGGTAAAACTTGTTGAAGTGCGCGACAGTAAAGTCTATTTTACAGGCGATAGATTATTGGTACGCGCGCCTGCTGGTGAAGTGGTTTCCCGATACGGCGTTAGTGATGAAGAATTCGCAGAGCTTCCGTGGATAGAGCACCGAAAAATTCAAGGCACAACGTTAATGCTTGGGAATTCAATGGGTGCGCATTGCTACTATCATTGGATGCTCGATTTACTGCCTAAGCTTGGTTTGTTGAAAAAGGCTGGTATAGCGCTTTCGTCTATCGATCATTTTCTTGTTCGGGAAATGAACGGCTCATTCCACAAAGAAACCTTAGAACGTCTGGGAATCGATGCCTCACGAGTCATTGAAACGAAGAACGATAATCGCGTGGAGTGCGAGCGGTTATTGTTACTGAATATTGATAACGGTGTGAACATGAGAATGAATCGCTTTATCCCTACTTGGATGAAGCACTTGTACCCGCCTGTGTATCCGGTGGGTAATCGCATCAAGCTGTATATCAGCCGGCCGGAAGGAGTTCGACGCGGCGTGGCAAACGAAGCGCAGCTGTTGCCGATTTTAAGAAGAGCAGGCTACACCATTAAATCGATGGAAGGCATGTCGGTGCACGAACAGGCACAGCTTCTGGCCCGTGCAGACGTTGTCATTTCGCCACATGGCGGCGCACTAACCAATATGGTTTTTTGTCAGCCCGGTATTAAAGTGGTTGAGCTATTCGGGCGACATGTTTACCCGTTCTACTATGGTTTGGCGCAAATGTGCGGACACGAATACCATGCTGTTGTAGAAAACAGCGATGATTATCCGCGATTAATTCAACTGCGCGAAGCTAACAAAGTTGGCTCGGCTGAATTTCAAAAGCAAACGCGAGAGAAGAGCTTTGAGGTTAACCTTGAGCATTTTCAAGCGACACTGGAAGCGCTAGAGGTTTAAAAAACTGCCTCAGCTTGCTGAGGCAGTGTCTAACTAGTTGCAACTGGTATCTTCCGGTGGCAAATTACCCTCAATCAGGAAATCCACTACGATCGAATCCACGCAGTCGTTCCCGCGTTCGAACACCACTGTATGTCCCAGATGGTCAGATGATAGGAATACGCCACCAAGCGCTGCAGCCGTTTCAACTGCCCAACTTATTGGCGTGTTTACATCTTCGCTGCCGCCGATAACAAGCGATGCTGGTGCGGCAGTCGTTTGAATATCGGCCATAGGATCCAAGGCCTCAGGCCAACCGACACAGGTCGCCGCCAGTGGCAACAAAGCTTCAGCGAAAAAGTCGGAGACTTCATTCAGACGACCGAGGGTGCTCAGAAGCGAATCGATACTTGGTCGCGAGTTATCATCGGCACAAAGTACCGCTCTTTCAAGTGTGATGCTGGAATTATCCTGTTGGTTACTTTCAACATTATCCTTCGCATCATCTACGTTATCATCTTCATCTAAGTCGAACTCTTCTATAAGTGCAAACATATCCGCTGGGTCGCCACTGAATACGTAGTCGATTAATAAGGGAGCCAGAAATTCACTGTTATCTGATTCCTCAATAGCAATGATAAGTAGTAGTAAAAATGCCTCGAATGTCTCCTGATCTGCAGCGTCTATTAAACTGTTCGCTCTTGCGACAAAGCTCGCTTCAACCGTAGCCCGATCACAATCTGGTAAGGTGGTACCGCAGGCGTTGAGCATTTTTTCAAAACTGCGTTGCTGCGCGGTTGCAGTTTCTTGCAGCAGTGAGTCGAGTATTCCATTGGGGCGTAGTGGTGCATCCATAACAATACGACCACTGTTTTCCGGGAAACGCTCCAGGTACAACATGGTTACTCGAGTACCAAAGCTTGCACCAATTATGTTTAG
>CAKZUP010000212.1 GCA_937922945.1 uncultured Granulosicoccaceae bacterium | reverse complement strand
ATTTCACCACTGTTACGCCGCACGCCATGTTTGATGCAGATTTTTATTTGGCACTCTATACCGACCTTGCTGAATCCGTTTCGAACCCGTACGCTCATTTTGCAACAACAGGGCTATATGAAAATCGAATTCCTTGTGAATTCCTGCAATTACATATCAACACTGTTTACACTAAATTCGACAAAACGCCTGCCAATATTGTTTCAATATTTAATAGCGTCCCAGTAGGCTGTTCCGATCGCTTTATAAAACAGGAAACACAAGTAGTACTGAAAAAAATATTTATGCCCGAGCTGTACAAGGAACAACTCGGCATAGAAACAAGCGTTAGCGATAACGAACTCTATTCACATTTTATTGTATTGGGGGCAGATAACGGATTAAGGCCAACTGTACTTTTCAACACCAGCTGGTATTTGGAAAAATTGGGGACATATGAGTGCAAAAATGTCGAAACAGATACGCTAAGGGAGTTTCAGGCACTGTCTGAATCGCGCATCTCAGAGCTGAAAATTAAGGGCTCATCTTCCGCATTCTTTCATTGGTATTTTAATGGTATCGAACTTGGTATCGTGCCAACACCCTTGTTTGACACAGCACACTATAAAGCGGCACATCCTGACATTCGGAACAACTGGAAACAGCATCCATTTATGCATTTTGTCGAAACGGGCTATAAGGAGCCGTTTCGCCGTCACTCGACTATGTTCGATGCAAACTATTACAAGCAAAAAGTAAGTGGCCTGAAATACAACAATGCCCTGCTCGATTTCACCCTCAGGGGTCAATATGAGGCGGTTGCACCGGTAGCCGGTCTGCAACTTGATTATTTCCACTCAGATGAGCCATTGCAATCAAGCACGCTTGAAGAAGCGGCGATGTATTTCGACAAACGGATGCAAAAACTTCGCGACGGAAACGTAGCCAAGATGATTGCCAAGGCAACTGAGCTCGAACCACAGGTGGTTCGACCATATGGCGCGCAACTTATCCGTATGGCACCCATTTTCCATCCTGAATCGGACTTAATGCGCGATATGACTGACATTGTGCCGAGTCTGCCAAAATCACAATATGACATCATCATACTTATGCCACATTGCAGATTGGCCGGGTCAGCCAATGTTGCAGGACAGTTTACTAAAACAGTTTCGGAACAAGCTGGCGGAGAAAAGGTATTAGTAATAACCACTGACCTATCAGCTTTCGAGAGACCCGACTGGTTTCCGGAAAACGTTGATGTCTTCGACCTTAGCGCACATACCACTGATTTACGTCAAGAGCGAAAAATTCGAATACTGCTCGATTTAGTGCGCGGCCTGAGACCCGGAAAGTTAATCAATATCAACAGTAATCTGGGTTGGCACTTAACCCACACGTTTGGCAAACAACTCTCTGCCTGGATGGAAATTTACTTCTACCTGTTCTGTTGGGATCGCGATTTCAAGGGCAACAAAGGTGGCTACCCCATTCAATGGTTTCTGCCGACATTTAATTTCGCGACAAAAGTTTTTACAGATAACACAGTACTAAGCGCAGAACTGCAGAACAGATACTGCCTAACCGACTCGATGAAAGAAAAAATCGTCACGCTACACACCCCTGCTGCACAGACAGAGCTTAACTACCAAAAAGCACTAACCGAGCGTCTGGCCAACACTGGGGTACGCCGGGTATTCTGGTCTGGACGATTCGATAGGCAAAAAAGAATCGATGTCCTGTTTGCTATTGCCAATCGTCTACCGGATATTGAATTTTGGGTTTGGGGTAAAAAAGTACTGAATGATTCAGAGGTTGGCTTAGAAGCCGCTCCTGAGAATATTCGTTTCATGGGCACCTACACCTCCATCGACGACTTACCCATCGCCTCGTGTGATTTGTTCCTGTACACCTCTGGTTGGGACGGTTTACCAATTATTCTTATCGATGTAGCCTCAAGAGGAATACCTATTGTTGCCAGTGCAGTTGGCGGCGTGGGCGATCTTATTACACCTCAAACCGGTTGGCCCATAGACGACTATGCAAATCCTGACGCTTATTGCAAAGCTATTAGTACACTTTTGTCGGACTACCCGTCGGCAATAGAGAAAGGTCAGAATGCACGGGAACATGCGCTAACAATGTGCAATGAGCAAAGGTATCGCAGCACACTGAATAATGCGATGCAACTTAACGAGATGCATACGAGTGATATGCCAATTAATGAGCTTCATTCCAGTCACCACTTGCTCCCAGAAGCCAAGCAAGCTTAATTTTACAGACACTAAATCTTAAACTGGTAACACGAGTATGACCGCAGAGAAAAAGCTGAACGTAGAAGTTGTCCTAACGGCACATGGTGAAGGCGCAATGGCGGCTGTGTCGTATAGCAGCTTGCTACAAGCAGCACAATACGCAGAAGCACGTGGTATTGAAGTTCATAAGACAATCGTACTGGATAAGCCCGACCCGCAAACCAGTATCATTTTTGAAGGTTTGGACAACGGTACTAAAATTGTCGAAACCGACTTTGGCGATCAGGGGTTTGTGCGCAACTCGGCAGCCCAGAACAGTCAATGCGACCTTATTGCTTTTCTGGATGGTGACGATCTCTGGGGTGAGAACTGGATATTCGAGGCACACGCATTTTTATCTCAACGAGATGAAACAACCATTGCGCACCCGGAATTCAACTGGTTTTTTCAGGGCGTGTCCAGTGTTCTGATTGGTATGGATCAAGATGACCCCAATTTCAATACTGACTTTTTGCGATTCGGAAATTACTGGGACGCTATGTGCATGGCTTACACCTCCGCTCATGTAGCCATCCCCTACTGCGAACGCCAAATCAAAAAAGGCTTTGCCTTCGAGGACTGGCATTGGAACTGTGAAACGGTCTGGCAAGGTTTCCAGCACAAGATTGTTAACGACACTATTCATTTCAAACGGCGTCGCGAAAATTCACAGACGCTAGAAGCAAGCGGTACGAAATCGCTCATGCCTGCAACTGAACTGACAGCTTTCAGCAACCTCAACAAAGCCGCAGCTTAAACATGTCTACGGGCATGCTCGGGCACACTTTTCCCGGGCATGCCATCGGCAAACCGGCCTTCCACACCAGACTCAATGTCTTAGATTGGTGCTGACCGAGCTTCCGGCCTATACTTGGGTATTGCAGGGCTGAATGCTGAGAAACCAATGCGACTAATACTCTCGATCCCGCTATTTTTCTACATTTTGATAGCCGCTAATATCATCATGTTATCTGGTCCAATCGATCAGTCCATGATTAACGTCATTCTGTTCGAATTTGATTTGCCGTCACAACGTCGAATCATCATGACGGTTAGTGATGCATTCATTCTGGCCAGTATTTTCTTTTTGTATATCGAAACATTCAAAGCCACTCGTACCTCCGTTATTTCGATTATTGATCACGCACTATCACTATTGGTTTTTGTTATTTTCTTAATCGAATTCCTGGTTGTACCGAGGCTTGGTAACACAACGTTCTTGATCATGACGACCGCGTCTCTGATGGACGTGGTGATGGGTTTTACGGTAACCATCTCGACAGCTAAACGCGACATTGCATTTGGCGGCTAAAAGCACGCTGCTGAAGCTATGCGCATACAGTAGATGGAGTAAAAGCTAATCGGGTATGCGCGCGATTAGATCGTGTTCGTTCGCATCGGTTATGAGCACTTCGATAAAATCTCCCGGTGCAATGTCATAGTCATCGACGGCGACATGCACCAGGCCATCAATTTCCGGTGCATCACTGGCACTACGGGCAATAGCCTGAGACTCCCCTACTTCGTCTATAAGCACAATTTGTCTTGTGCCGATTTTTGCCTGCAACTTAGCCTGGCTTATTAACGATTGCGTCTGCATGAATCGTTCAAACCGTGATTGCTTTACGTCATCTGAAACAGGGTCTGGCAGTTCATTTGCCGCCGCACCTTCTACAGGCGAATATTGAAAGCAGCCGACTCTATCAAGTTGAGCTTGTTCTAGAAACGCCAACAACTCTTCAAACTCAGCGTCAGTTTCGCCCGGGAAACCAACAATAAATGTACTCCTTATGGTGAGCTCAGGGCAAATTTCCCGCCATGCTCGTATGCGCGTTAAATTGTTCTCCGCCGCAGCTGGCCGTTTCATTAATTTTAAAATTCTCGGGCTGGCATGCTGAAACGGAATATCCAGATACGGCAGTATCAGACCTTCCGCCATTAATGGAATGATTTCGTCTACGTGTGGATAAGGATAGACATAATGCAAACGCACCCAGATACCCAGTTCGCCCAATGCCTTGCATAACGCCTTCATGCTTGTTTTGACGGGTCGGCCATTCCAAAAGGCAGTCCGGTATTTCACATCCACGCCATACGCGCTTGTGTCTTGAGAAATAATCAATAACTCGCGGACACCTGCATCTTTGAGTCTTTGAGCCTCGGACAATACATCGCCTGCATCTCTACTGGACAGTTTTCCTCGCATAGACGGAATAATGCAAAAGCTGCATCGGTGATTACAGCCTTCTGATATTTTTAAATAGGCATAGTGACGGGGTGTAAGCTTGATCCCCTGAGGCGGAACAAGCTCCAAAAATGGGTTGTGTTCGTGAGCAATCGGCGCGTGTTTGTGTACCGCCCCTACAACGGACTCATACGCTTGAGGACCGCTAACAGAGAGCACTTTGGGGAAACGCTCTAAAATTTCATCCGCTTTCACCCCAAGACAACCGGTAACAATAACTTGTCCGTTTTCCGCTAATGCTTCACCAATAGCATCCAGTGACTCCTCTACCGCGCTGTCTATAAAGCCGCACGTATTGACCACAACCACGTTCGCGCTGTCGTAATCGGGTACAACGTTGTAGCCATCCGTTTTCAGCTGCGTCAGGATGCGCTCTGAGTCGACGAGCGCTTTTGGGCAGCCGAGACTGATAAAGCCTACTTTGGGGACTTCGGACATGAAGGCATTGCCTGAGGAATAATATTGACGAATTATATCGCGTTCCTGAGCTCAGTAACTGCCTTACGCTTGATAATTACGCAGCGGCTCTCTTTTTATGCGCACCTACAAGTTCTTTTGCCACTTCATAAGAAAGATCTGACTGGTTCAGGGTGTAGAGGTGGAACGCATCAACACCCTCACGTTGCAAAACCTGACACATATCCACAGCGTGCTCAATAGCCAGCTCTCTGGACATTGCCTTGGAGCCACATTTTTGAAACCGCTCTATTAAAAACTGCGGTACCGTTGCACCGCAACGTCGACTGAAGTCAACAATTTTGTTGATGTCATGGATGGGCAAAATACCCGGAACAAGCGGCTTATCAATTCCGGTGCGTACAGCTCCGTCGCGCCATCGCAGATACACCTCTGGTTCAAAAAAGAATTGTGTTAGCGCGCGCGATGCGCCGAGATCTAACTTGTGTTTTAACAACGCCATATCCGTTTCCGCTGATTCAGCCTCCGGATGTACCTCTGGGTAAGCGGCGACACTGATATCGAAGCCACCAACTTCTACAATTAATTCAATCAATTCGCTGGCAAAACGCAAGTGGTAAAATTTTTCGCTGGTGTTTTGCTCAGCTTTATCGCCACGCAACGCAACAATACGGCAGATTCCCTGGGACTTAAAGGATTGTAGTACGTCGATAAGATCAGCTCGGCGCTGGCCAGCGCAGGTCAGGTGTGCAGCGACTGGAACACTGCTGTCTTTGCCAAGCTGCGCAACAGTATCAATACTGGCCTGACTTGCAGAACCCAATGCACCATAAGTAATGGAAAACCAATCGGGCTGAAGTGTTTCAAGACATCCCAATGTGCGCCAGAACCGTCTGGTTTGCGCATCCGTTCTTGGCGGGAAAAATTCAAATGATAATGTTGGCGTAGGCATAATTTATTTCCTTAGTATCTGCTTTGCAAACGTAAGCAACCCATTCAAACCCTGTTATTTAAGGCATGTTAAAAAGCATTGAACATGTAGCGGACTAATATGGGTGATTTCTTAAGCATGTTCTATCAAGCGTGATCGTGTGGGCATGATCATGTACCTTGATCTATGTAATCTAGCCAATGCTGCGTAGATCAATGTAACGCGTTTGAACGCGTGGCTTGCCATAGTTTTACCGTTAATGGATCACCTGCTAAAGCGTGCGTTTTTCCTGGCTTCAGACCCGCTTCGCGCAAGCAATCTCTAATTTCTTCATCGCTGAAACCCAAACGTTGATGCTTGTGTTCCGAACGTAACTGCTCCTCTTGGTGCGGTGCGAAATCAACAATGATCAAGCGGCCTCCCTTTTTAAGGGTTCGAGCTGCTTCATTGATAACCAGTTGTGGGTCGTGCGAGTAGTGAAGCACTAAATGGATCGTCGCTAAATCAACACAATCGTCAGACATTGGCATGCTGTACATGTCGCCCTTTCGAACCCAAACATTTTTCAAACCTTCACGCTCTAGATGAGCCCGCGCCATCGCGAGCATTGCATTGCTTTGGTCAATACCAAGGCCTTGCTGAACCCTTTCTGACATAAGCGACAGAATTCGTCCGGTACCTGTACCAATGTCAAGATAGGACTCGATTTTGTTCTCTCCGACCAGCGACAGTAAACATTGCTCTACTTGGTTTTCAGAAACATGCAAACTCCGTATTTGATTCCAGCGAGACGCATTTTCAGTAAAGTATGCCGTGGCGGCCTCCATGCGTTTTTTGCGTATGTCTTCTAAACGGGAAAGATCTCGGGTGAGCTCATCAGAGTCGTTTGGCAGCAAATCAACGAGGTTACGCGCCAGAATTGCCGACTCACTTTGTTCTGCAATGCGATAAAAAACCATCGCCCCCTCTCTAAACCGCTCCAGGAGGCCAGCGTCTACCAGCAATTTCAAGTGTCGTGACACTCTTGGCTGGCTCTGACCAAGTATGAGGGTTAACTCAGTAACACTGAGCTCTCCGTGGGCACATAGCGCGAGCAACCTTAGCCGTGTAGGTTCGCCTGCCGCACGCAAGCCTGAAAGTAATGCATCCATATATATAAAGATATCTTTATATGTTTATGTGTAGTTTGAACTACTTTGACCGTAATTGCAACAACGTGATGGTAGGAATTATCGAATTCGGCAGATTACGCAGGTTGGGCCTAAAGCGGCCACGCAGGGAAGCGATCATTCTTAGTCGGTGGGACCTGTCAGGAAGTAAATGAATTCTCAAAAAAAAGCCTGGTTACCGTGCGGTATCCAGGCCTTTCGATGGGTTATCTGTAAAAAAATGTTCAGGCGAGTAAATGCCCCGCTGGCGCGCCCAAAGCCGTTTCAATTTTCGCTATAAGGATGGATTCTTCTTCGCTAACACGTTCGCCACCAAAACCCAGTATTCCACCCTCTTTAGCAGCTTGAGCGACTTTATTGGCAATTTTAACGCTCCATTCTTTATATACGGCAGCTTCGGCAGGTGAACACTTCTCATCAACCAAATTTGCGGCGGCCGAGCAATCCTCCAACACCAGCGCTTGTAATTCTTCTCTGGAACCGGGCCTCGCTCCATCGAATCTTGCTTTGGCTCTGGCCCGATAATCGGTCATTTTATCCTTCGCCTCATCCCAATTCTGAGCTTTCTCCAGTAAGGCGTTAATAAGTTCACTGTCAGGGTAATCACTCAAACCTTGCACAGATGCACGCATGCTCGCGGTCATCTCCTTTACCGTGCCGATGACACCGCTTGGCGCTGCACTGCTCATCGCAGCTCCTATCATGGCCGGAGTCGCGCTCAACAAAAACCACTCGTCATCGGTGAATTGTTCTTTAATTCCCATAGTTCGCTGTTCCTGGATGGTTGAATGTCAATGCTACAGCGTATTCCTGTCCCATTCAGCTTGAATACGCTATTCCATTACGGCGCCAGCAGACAAGACAGGCCTGCAGCTTTCGGCATGCTTGCACTTGGTTGATCAGACACTTGGTTGATCAGACACTTGGTTGATCAGACACTTGGCTGATCGGGCAAATGGCTGATTAACTACAACTCCATTGAACCAGATTCGCAGCGTTACCTGTATCATCGCGTTACACTTGTTACCAGTGTTTGCAACCCTGAAAGGTTGCGGCCAGCACTCACTGCTTCACTTATGTTTGATTTTCGCTATCCGAACTAACACAAGCAGCTGAGTAGATACTGTTTTGTTCACTGAATTTTGCATTCAAAATCAGTTAATGGATGTTTTTTCTGGTTTTTAGTGCATCGATCGCTAATCGAGCACCGATTTAGCGCTAAATGCTTGTAAATTGGTGAACAAAGTCAAGAATGGTGGATAACCTCGTTAGTTACAAGTTTGCAGGGGTTTACTGTCGAAATATTAACGTTTAGGCCAGCGCGGTGTAAACTTGCGCTCATTCAGGCACTTGTAATGCATGTCGGCCTGTTTTCTTTCACGACGCGATCTATTTATTTTTTTGGGGAAATTGATGTCATTCAACCTAGTTGATCTGGTCAAAGACCAGTTAACCGGCCAAATTAAAGGCCATGTAAGCAAGATGTTAGGGAACGAATCAGGCAAAGCTGATGCTGCACTCGGCGCTGCCGTACCTGGTTTACTCAAAGGACTTGCCCAATCTGCTTCCACACCAAGTGGGGCTGACTCACTGCTTAAGGCAGTTAACGACCAAGACGAGGGTTTGCTCGATAATCTTGGCAGCATGCTCGGTGGCGACAAAGCCTCCTCCGTTGTCGATTCTGGCAATAAAGCGCTTGGCGCGATGTTCGGTGACAAGGGTGTTGGCGCTCTAACCGGTGCTGTTTCAGGCGTGTCTGGTTTAAGCAAAGCCGGTACAAAATCCGTTATGGGCGTGGCGGCACCAATGGTCATGGGTGTGATCAAGCAAAAAGTAATGAGTGGTGGCTTGAACGCAAGCGGACTTGCCAGCATGCTGAAAGGTCAGGAATCGAATATCAACAATGCCATGCCGTCCGGGCTGAGCGATCAATTAAGTTCTCAAGGCTTTCTAAGCAGCATCACAGGTGGTGCCACTGCGGCGGCGGCTTCTGCCGGCAAGGCTGCAACAAACGCAGCTTCTTCTGCCACCAAAGCTGCAAGTAATGCGGCAACCAATGCGAAAGAAACCGCCTCCAACACGGCAAGTAACTTCGGTGGTTCAGGTGGTGGCAATGGTGAAACGCCATTCTGGAAAAAAATCCTACCTATCGCCGGTGTGCTCGCACTCATCTGGATTGGCATCAACCTATTCAGTGGTAAGAAAGATTCCGATGTAGATGCTGTTACTGCAGCAGGTGACGCAGCAACTGAAACAGCTGAAGCAACAGGCGAAGCGGTTGAAGGCGTTGCTGCCGAAGGCGAAGCAGCCGTTGAAGGCGCTGTAGCTGAAGGCAAAGCAGCCGTTGAAGGCGCTGTTGCTGAAGGCGAAGCGGCAGTTGAAGGCGCTGTAGCCGAAGGCGAAGCGGCTGTTGAAGGCGCTGTAGCTGAAGGCGAAGCAGCAGTTGAAGGCGCTGTTGCTGAAGGCGAAGCGGCTGTTGAAGGCGCAGTAGCTGAAGGCGAAGCGGCTGTTGCAGAGGGCGAAGCGGCCGTTGAAGGCGCTGTTGCTGAAGGCGAAGCGGCGGTTGAAGGCGCAGTAGCTGAAGGCGAAGCAGCGGTAGCTGAAGGCGAAGCGGCTGTTGCAGAGGGCGAAGCAGCAGTTGAAGGCGCTGTATCTGAAGGCGAAGCGGCTGTTGAAGGCGCTGTAGCTGAAGGCGAAGCGGCTGTTGAAGGCGCTGTAGCCGAAGGCGAAGCGGCTGTTGAAGGCGCTGTAGCCGAAGGCGAAGCGGCAGTTGAAGGCGAAGCGGCTGTTGAAGGCGAAGCTACTGAAACTGAAGCGGCTGAAGGCGAAGCTACTGAAACCGAAGCGGCTGAAGGCGAAGCTACTGAAACTGAAGCAGCTGAAGGTGAAGCTACTGAGACTGAAGCGGCTGAAGGCGAAGCTACTGAAACCGAAGCAGCTGAAGGTGAAGCTACTGAAACTGAAGCGGCTGAAGGCGAAGCTACTGAAAC
>CAKZUP010000211.1 GCA_937922945.1 uncultured Granulosicoccaceae bacterium | reverse complement strand
ACACAAACACAAACACAAAACGACGATACGACTGAATCAGCAACGACAAACAACGTAAATAATAATCCGTCAACGCAGAATACTACCGATAACGATCCTGCGAACGACGATTCAGCAACTGTTAACAACAACCCAGCGGATGCAACCAACACCAATCCTGGTGTGCCCGATCCAATGCAATCAACGACAACGCGCGTCAGTTTTGATATTGAAGTGCCAGTGTATCAATCCAACGCTTTACAAGTTCGCATAGACTGGGGCGATGAAACGCTCACCGCCGGTTGGGTCGGAGATGAGTTCTGGTCGGCCGTTGCAGACTTTCCCAGCGACACTGAACACCAACTGACTGTGACGTTCTCTGATGGCAATGGCAGCATTGTATTGGGCACCGTAGAACGGGCTTTTAAAACCAGCTTGAACTCTGCTGAGTCAGTGACGCTTCGTGCTGAACAATTCAATACCGATAAATGGGACAGCGATAATAACGGCGTTAGCAATCTTGCTCAGCTTATTGCCGCAGCCGAAGCCGGCAACATGACTCGAATTCTGCTGTTCAGTGAAACGCAAGGTTACCGACACGATTCAATACCAGTGGCGTTGCAGGCATTGCAGGAACTGGCAGGTTCTGCCGACATGCAAGCTGATCTTGCCGCAGACTCAGCTGGCGTTTTTACAGACGCCAACCTTGCCAACTACGATGCCGTTATCTGGGTATTAACCTCTGGTGATGTGTTAGACAGCGAAGAACAAACTGCGTTTGAACATTACATTCGTAATGGTGGTGGCTATGCCGGTATTCACGCTGCAAGCGATACAGAATACGAATGGCCATGGTACGGCTCGCTTGTTGGCGCGTACTTCAAACGCCATCCCGTTATACAAGTAGCCACGCAAAACGTTGAAGATGGCTCGCATTCATCTACCGCGCATTTAAACTTGCAATGGACGCGTACCGATGAATGGTATGACTACAGCATTAACCCACGCGCTCAAGTGAACGTTCTTCTTAGCCTCGATGAAGACTCCTACACTGGCGGAGAAATGGGAGCCGATCACCCCAGCGCCTGGTATCACGATTACGACGGTGGGCGATCATGGTATACCGGTGGAGGTCATACAGACGAAAGCTACGCAGAACCGGATTTTCGCGCGCACCTGTTGGGTGGTTTACGTTACGCCGCAGGGACAGACTAATCGAAAGATAATGGCCTTTGTTTCAGCTGGAACTATCAGGCATTGAAGCGGGTATTGAAATGGGCATTCAGGCAGGCCTTGAAGCAGCCTTTAATACCTCAGACACACCCGGTGTCACGATGCCCAACTTGTGCACCTTTTGCATGCTAATACGAAGGTCAAGCGGCACACCGGGAATTTGCGCACCACTGTTCGATTGCACTCGACCTGCGTAATCAACACCCCAATAGTCGAGCATCTGAATACCGAACGTGTAACGACTCATGGTTTCATTACCAACAAGACTCATTATTCCCGACACATCGGTGTGCTTTAACGCTAAATCACATAGCCCCTTAGCCAAAGCCTCATCGTGAACAGGCTGACGCATAACATCGTTGAACAGCGTTAACTCATTACCGGCATCAAGCCGTTCCACAAAGCCAGCAGTTCCACGGTCCATTAAGCTTGTGCCATAAATAAGTGACGTACGAACCACCACAGCACTAGGCACGATAGATGTTACGTGTGCTTCCCCACGTGCCTTACTCACCGCATATGCATTCTGCGCTAACGGTGCAGCCTCCGCATCTTCTGCATAAGGTGCATCGGTTCCTGATAGTACCGTGTCGCTTGATACAGATACCAAACGACAACCAAAAGCCTGTGCCGCTTCGGCTACATGCTTGGTACCGATATCATTAATCGCAAACATCTGTTCATCACTACCACCGGGATTGCAGGCTGCACAATGAATAATGGCGTCGGGTTTAACGCGTTCCATTAAATCGAAAACGGCATCGCGTTGCGTGATATCAGCCGAGCATGTCTTAACCGATGAATCGATAAGCGCGGCATTTCTGGCAACGCCGATAACGTCGGCGTATTCTGCAACACACGGAAGCAGCGCATTGGCAAGGTAGCCGCTGGCACCAGTGATTATTACGTTAGTCATGGTTTAATCTCAGCTTCGCGGCCATGGGGTGGTTTATTAAAAAAGCCAGGGCATCTTCAGCGTCGCCTTCAAACCAGGCAAGCGTTGAACCCAACCTGAACGAATACCCCCATGTATCCATGTCATGCATCAGTAACGTTCTGCCAACACCACGCAACCGATCGGCGAGCAAAATTTGTAAATAGCACACCGCGTTCTCTTCCATCATGGTTCCACCCGCGTTGGTGTGTAAGGCTGCGCGTCTGGCGTCGTCCATTAATAACCAGTGGCAGCCTTCGTGTAAGGCGGAATGCACGGGCGTGTCGCTTCTGACAAACAAGGTATTGCGGATTAAACCGGCCTCCTCATCTCCCCAATGGCTGCCAGGAATATCTTCGCCATCGGGAACCGTTTCTACACCGAGTCCGAACGCGTTAAACAATGCTGTAATGTCTGCGAAGCCGGTGTCGCGAAGCCGTAACACGTTCACGCACGCTCCGTTGAAAAGGCCAGCACCTGATCGATAGATTGCTGGTTGCTCAACACCATGAGTAATCGGTCGAGCCCGAGTGCAACACCTGCGCAATCGGGTAACCCACTCGCCAGTGCCTGAAGCAGATGCTCATCCATTGGCACGCTCTGTTGACCACGAGCACGCCTGATGCGCTGATCTTTTTCAAAGCGCGCACGCTGCTCCGCTGAATCTGATAGCTCATGAAACCCGTTCGCAAGCTCGAGCCTGCCCCAGTAAATTTCGAACCGTTCAGCTATCGGTATTTGCCGAGCGTTAACACTCACGCGCGCAAGCGATGCTTGTGATGCAGGGTAATCCAACATAACGGTTATCTGATCGGGTTCAAATTCTGCCACCACAAACTCATCGATTAACAGATCTAACGCTGCATCGAGATCGTTGCCAATGGCATCAGGATAAGATCGGTTATGGTGCAAAAACACCTTTTTAACATCGGCAACGCAAACATCCTGAAACGATTTTTCGCACAGCGTTGCCACAATTTCGGTATACCGGATAATGTTGGGGGCTGGGCACCTGCGGTTAAACTGCTGCGCAACGCGTTGAAGCAATGCAAGCACATCGTCTATGAGTTTTAAGTGATCAGAACCGACTCGGTACCATTCCAGTAACGAAAACTCGGCATTGTGGTTGCGACCCGATTCACCATCGCGAAACACCGTGGCAATTTGATAAATATCGCACGCATAGGCTGCAAGCAGCCGCTTCATGGGGAATTCCGGTGATGTATGCAGGTAGTAGTTGCCTGCGCGAAAACTGTGTATGTTCGGGTCGGTGCTACCGGCTGAAGATAATGCCGGTGTGACCACTTCCAACACTGTGTGTTGCTGCATATAGTCGCGTATGCACGCACGCAGCGCCGCACTTTGTTTTATTACATCCAACGATGCGCCGGGTTGCCAAGGTGCATCGCTCATGAACCAACATCACCGGCAAAACTACTCGACAGCCTGCGACCTGCTCTGCAGTTCAAATACACGACACCCGAGCTAATACGTGTTTGCGCTATTAGCTTTTCACGCGCGACACATACTCACCAGTACGCGTATCGATTTTAATGACTTCGCCTTCTTCAATAAAGAGGGGGACTTTAACCACAGCACCGGTATCCATATACGCAGGCTTTGTTCCGCCAGTGGCCGTATCGCCCCGCACGCCGGGGTCGGTTTCTTTAATGGCCATTTCGACAAAATTGGGTGGTGAGACGGCTAGTGGCTGGCCATTGAATAGCGTGACTTCGCACATGGCCTCTTCGATTAGCCAAAGGTGTGTATCGCCAATAGCTGTTTTATCTGCGGCCAGCTGTTCATAGCTCTTGGGATCCATGAAATGCCACATTTCACCATCGGAATACAGGTACTGCATTTCAGTGTCCATAACATCGGCACCTTCAACCGATTCACCGGATTTAAAGGTGCGTTCGACGGTGCGGCCGGTTTTCAGATTACGTACCTTGGTGCGCGTGAAGGCCTGACCTTTACCCGGCTTGACGAACTCGTTTTCCACAATGGTGTGGGGGTCGCCGTCGAGCATGATCTTCAGACCACCCTTGAATTCGTTGGTGTTGTAATTGGCCATAGTATTGCGTGCTGGTGATGTCGTGTACGGATACTCACCATTATAGACCGCTTAGGGCCTGAAGCGCAGCCCGCGGGGCCATTTTCCGGTGATTTTGCCGTGCAATCCGAGGTGCGCTAGCTACACTTATTCTGTGGCGCACAGCATTTTTCCACATCCCGCCGAGCCTGCTCTCGGTCTGAACCCATGAGACCCGTGACCTGAACGTGAAGCCCGTTAATCTACAACTCAATTGCCTGGTCATGTGCAACGACGCTGACAACCATAAGCTGGTGAGCGGCTGGCTGGGTGTCAGCAAAAGAGTTCAGAGTGTTACGGCTGTGAGCAGTGAATACGGATTAAATCAATACCTGAGTCACGCTGGTTGTCAGCTGTGTATTTTGGTGGTGGACGATCAGGATAAACCGCTACCCAAATGCACCTTGGCGTTCCCGCAATTGCGCGTACTGGTAATCACCACCAGTAACCGGTGCTCGCAACCAGACCTGTTTTATCAACAAGGCGCTACCGATGTAGTGACTCTGCATGAACCCACGGCTGCACAACACGCCATAAGCCGCTTAATTGACGAATGCATGATGCAGCTCAAGTTAGCGCAGGCGCACACGCAAAACAATGCGTTGCTGCAGGAAAATAAAACACTGCGTGAAAAGCTCAAAAGCGATACACAAGTACGATCGATGAAAGCCAGTAACGATCAGCTTCACGACTTGAACAACACGCCTTCAACCCTGTTCAGCAACATGAACACGCCCATCATTGAAAACATCATGGCAAAAACCGACCTGCGTGATAACGCAACCGGACTGCCATCGAGGGATACCGTGTTGGACCGTTTCCGCAAAATGCTGCTCTCTGATGTCAAAGCGCCAAGATTCACGGCGATGCTGGTCAGTATCTTCAACGAACATGACACCAAAACCATTAACGAATCAGGCCGCAAGCGCGGTACCCGCACAAACCGTGTAGCGTCAGATGCGCAAGGTAAACGGCTCCGTTCGCAAACCAATGTGCAAGACCTGACATTGCACAGAGCGGCCGATGCGCTGCAAAAGTGTATTGCACAAAGCACTATTTATGGGCGCATAGGTCAGAACGCGTTATTGCTGATACAACCCAGTGATGTTGAACCTGTGCCCCGTGATGCTGCGAATCGCGTCAGGCAAAGCCTTGGAAGCTTGGGTGGGCTTATCGATGGGCAAAACGATGTGCACATTAATACGATGAACCTGCCGTCTACCACTACGTTTAGCGCCGACGAAGTGGTTCAGCAGCTGGAAACCCTGGCCGACTAATAACAGTCGGCACCTGCCGCAACCCAACCACAAGCAGGCTTAGTCGAAATAGCTCTGCAGATACGGCTTTGAATCAAGCAGCTTGAATTCCGGGTGAAATGTTACCCAAAGCGTTTTTTGCCAGCGACGATCGGGCAGCGCAATATCCATGACTCCATCGTTATTGATATCAACAAGCTTTGCAGTTGAAACGCGAGTCGAGCCAATACCGTGATTCGAATAGCCACGCGATTCGGCAATTTGCGCAAATTGATTATCAACAATAGACCAGATTTTTAAAATGCCACCAATATGGGGCGTTTGCACATAAGCGATATCGATTGCCCCATCGTTGTTAAAGTCAGCAATACCCACCGGTGCCAGCCAACGATTCGCCAGCCCTATTGGAGGTGTTGCAGCCAATTCGTATAGCGAGCGATCTGAGGGTGCGTCGGTTAAGCTATAAACGGTTAATGCAGCACCTTGCTGCGAATCGCTTCGTACCAGAACAACATCGTTAAGGCCATCGGCGTTGATATCGTCGATGCGCGGGGTGAGATCTTCAAACACGTGATGCTCGGGTAAATCTAACTGATACACGCGAGCTGATTCATCTTCAACAACCAGGCAACCAGCCTCTATGGCATCGCCCAGTACGCCATGGGCGTAACGATCGGTTGCGCACGATAGCATGGCTTTTACAATGCCTGCCCCGCTCGCCGTTGCAACCGTGCTGTGCGGAATGGGGATAGCCTTGTCAAACTTGTCAGGCACCTCGGTTGCCGCTGTGGCAATGCCTACACCGAGCAAACACAAGCCTGGCAACAACAAGCCTGTACTTGAAAAGCCGGCACTTAAAACCCTTGGGTGCTTAACTGGTCGCTTAACTGGTTGCTTGACCTTCGAGTTCAGCACCCGCCACATTCTGGAATCCTCTCGGTAATTTACGCCCACGTTGTCCTCTCGTACCTTCATAGTTTTCCAGTTCCGAGAACTTGATCGTGGTGTGTCGCTTGCCACTTTTTATGCGTAACTTACCTTTCGGCGGTACGACACACAGCGCTACCATGGATTCTTCACCGGCTTTGAACTTCTTCGACGGTATATTGAAGATTTTGTTCCCTTTGCCTTTCGCCATTTCCGGCAACTCGCCAATAGGGAACACCAGCATGCTGCCTCCGCTGTTAATCGAGGCAACCAGATCATCGGTTAGCGAATTAACCTTAACTGCCGGCAATACGCTGGCACCGGCGGGCACCGATATTACGGCTTTACCGGCTTTATTGCGACTGATTAAGTCACCAAGACGTGCAACAAAACCATAGCCTGCACTTGTGGAGAACAGGTATCTATCGTCGTCTGCGCCCATCATCACGCTAATAAATTTTGCGCCATCGGGTGGCTTCAGACGACCACTGATCGGCTCGCCTAATCCGCGCGCCGACGGAAAACCGTGTGCCGGTACACAATATACGCGACCGGTGGAATCAAGGAACATGGCAGAACCGTTTGTTCTACCTTGCGCCGAGCCCTGGAATTCGTCCCCTGCCTTATAGTTAAGTGTGCTGGGATCGACTTCGTGTCCCTTAGCTGCACGCACCCAACCGCGTTGCGACAGAATAACCGTGATAGGTTCACTAGGAATAAGTTCAGCTTCTGATATCGCTTGCGCTGCATCGCGCTGCACGATGGGTGAACGACGTTCATCGCCATAGGTTTCAATATCTTCTGCCAACTCTTTCTTTATCAGCGTTTTCATGCGCCTGTCTGAACCCAAGGTGGTTTGCAGGTTATCGCGTTCCTTTTCAAGCTCGTCCTGCTCACCGCGTATTTTCATTTCCTCTAGCTGTGCAAGGTTACGCAACTTGAGTTCGAGAATGGCTTCAGCCTGAATGTCGCTGATTTTGAAGGTCTTCATCAACACAGGCTTCGGATCATCGTTGTTACGGATAATGCGAATGACTTCATCGATGTTCAGATACGCAACGAGTAAACCGGCCAGGATATGCAGTCGCCTCTCAACTTTATCCAATCGCCACTGCAAGCGTCGACGCACCGTTTCCAGACGAAAGCTCAACCATTCTTTTAATATGGTTAACAGGCTTTTGACTTGTGGACGCCCGTCGAGACCGATCATGTTCATATTGACGCGATAGGTGCGTTCAAGATCGGTTGTTGCAAACAGGTGTTGCATCAGGCTTTCCACATCAACGCGATTACTGCGCGGTGTTATCACCAGCCGGGTGGGATTTTCATGATCGGATTCATCGCGCAGATCTTCCACCATCGGAAGCTTCTTGGCCTGCATTTGCGCAGCAATTTGTTCCAGCACTTTCGAACCGGAAACCTGATAAGGCAGAGCCGTAACGATGATGTCACCGTTTTCTTTCTCGTAAACCGCTCGGGCACGAATCCCGCCATGACCGGTTTCATAAATGGTTTGAATATCTTCTGGCGTGGAAATAATTTCTGCGTTGGTCGGGTAATCAGGGCCTTTAACGTACGTGAGCAGGTCGTCGATTTTGGCTTTGGGTTTATCGAGTAAATGGATACACGCCTTACCCACTTCAACCAGATTATGCGATGGTATATCGGTGGCCATACCCACCGCGATACCGGTTGTGTTGTTTAATAAAATATGGGGTAAACGCGATGGCAGTAACTTGGGCTCTTCCATCGTGCCATCAAAGTTAGGCGCCCAATCTACAGTGCCCTGCCCTAACTCCTGTAACAGGGTTTTCGAAAAACGCGTAAGCTTCGATTCGGTGTAGCGCATGGCAGCAAACGATTTGGGATCGTCTTGCGAACCCCAGTTACCCTGACCATCAATGAGTGTGTAACGATACGTGAACGGTTGCGCCATCAACACCATGGCTTCATAACACGCACTGTCGCCGTGCGGGTGATACTTACCCAGTACATCGCCAACGGTACGTGCCGATTTTTTATGCTTAGAGGCGGCTGATAGGCCAAGCTCAGACATCGCATAAATAATGCGTCTTTGTACCGGCTTTAACCCATCGCCAATATGCGGTAATGCACGGTCTAGAATAACGTACATCGAATAATCGAGGTAGGCTTTCTCGGTATACGCGCTTAACGAAAGCTCTTCGACTTCAACGTTTGCGAACAGCTCCGCTGTAGCTATGTCGCGAGTGTTTTTTCTCACCGCACCTTTTTTATTGGCGGTTTTTTTCGTCGCAGACTTCTTCGCTGTGGCTTTCTTTGTCGAGTTTGTTTTTTTAGCAGCCATTTATGTTGTAGCCAATCGCATAATGTTTATAAGATTTCAGTTATCGTGATAGGTTAAAACGCAACCGTTACTAAGCATGCAGGTTGCGCAGTTTCAATGCACGATTAATCAAACCATTGGTCGAGCTATCGTGTGCCGACACGGTTTTTCCGCCAGCAAGCTCTTGCTGAATTTTACTGGCCAACTGCTTACCGAGCTCAACCCCCCATTGATCGAAGGGGTTAATGTTCCAGATGGCAGCTTCTACGTACACTTTATGTTCGTAGGTGGCAATCAACGCACCCAGCGCTCGCGCATCGAGCCGTTGCATCATAATGGTATTGCTTGGCCTGTTGCCGGAAAATGTTCTATGCCCTGTGAGTCTGTCTATTTCGTCGGCAGAGGCTCCGGCATTACGCATTTCCAAGGTGAGCTCTTCGCTGCTCTTGCCCATCATGAGTGCTTCGGATTGCGCAAAACAATTCGCCATAAGCAACTCGTGATGATTACCGATTGGATTCAGGCTTTCCATAGGCAAAATAAAATCAGTTGGTATTAAATGCGTGCCCTGATGTACCAACTGAAAATACGCATGTTGCCCGTTCGTGCCAGGCTCACCCCAGACTATCGGACCGGTTTCACAATCTACTGCGCTGCCATCGATATGCACAGATTTTCCATTACTCTCCATGGTCAACTGCTGCAGATAGGCCGGGAATCGATGCAGGTACTGATCGTAAGGTGCAATCAAGTGGCTGTGGGCGCCATGAAAGTTGGTGTACCACACCGTTAACAACCCAAGCGTCACCGGAATATTTTCATCTAACGGCGCGGTTTTGAAATGCTCATCCATCGCGTGAGCACCTTCCAGAAACTGGTAAAACCGCTCCATGCCAATCGATAAAATAATCGGTAATCCGATAGCGCACCACAAGGAATAACGGCCACCTACCCAATCCCAAAACTCGAACATGTTGTTTGTATCGATACCGAACGCGGCAACTTTTTCAGCGTTAGTGGATAAAGCAACAAAGTGTTTGGCAACGTCGGATTCATTCGCATCCGATTCAAGAAACCATGTTTTTGCAGAGTTGGCGTTGGTTAATGTTTCTTGCGTCGTAAACGTTTTGGAGGCAATAATAAAGAGTGTTGTACGTGGGTTTAATCCCTTTAGCGTTTCTGCGATATGCGAGCCATCGACATTCGATACGAAATGCATATTTAGCCGCTCGTGTGCAAACGCTGCCAATGCCTCGCACGCCATCAACGGCCCAAGATCTGATCCACCGATCCCGATATTCACAACATCTGTTATGGGTTCATTCTTGTACCCAAGCCATTCACCATTGCGCACTTGATCGGAGAACACATGCATGCGATCAAGCACCGCTTGCACGCCCGGCATAACATCCTGGCCTTCAACAACGACCGGCGAGTTTGATCGATTTCGCAAAGCCGTGTGCAAGGCTTGACGCCCTTCAGTGGGATTGACCAGCTCACCGGCGAACATGTTGGTTATTTTTTGTTCAACATTGGCTTCGCGTGCAAGGTCTGTCAGCAGCTGCATGGTTTCTTTGGAAACCCGGTTTTTCGAATAATCCAGAAAAATCCCTGCGGCCTGGAGCTGAAAGTGCTCAAAACGTTCAGGATCTGCTGCAAACAGGCTGCGCATGGTCAGATCTTTGTTGGCGCTGTAGTGCTGGCTGAGGCGCTGCCAGCCACGCAGATCAGTCGGTTGTGTCATTTTGGGGTCCGTTATGAGTAGTCTGCGGCGCCCGCCAATAAAATAACGAATGCCACCTGAGAATTGTAGCTGGTTTCCACAGGATTGGCCTTACTGAGGGTTTGTTAACAGCACACTCGTTGCAATAGGGTGTACTGAACATGAGCTGACCCCGTATCGTGGGTTTGACTAGCGAGTCAGTCTGGCGAGCTCATCTGTCGGACTCGGTTGGCCGCATTTGCCAGCACTTCCCTTGGCATGCCACACTGTGGCTGCGGTCGACCTGGCATACAGGGTCAATTCACGTATGGTCAATTAATGAGCAACAGTGTTCAACTTCCCTTTTGGCTTTTTGCCGGGCTGGCGTTCTTTGCGTTACTTTGGTTGGTGCAGCATTTTTTGCTGCCCTCGGCAAAGTGGTTCCTGCGACGTCGCGCCAATAATCTTATCGATGAAGTAAATAACAAACTCGCGCTACGGCTCCCCTCATTCAAGCTGACCCGCCGCGAAGTATTAATCGATCGATTGATCTATCACGATAGAGTGATGGAGGTTGTCGATGAGATGGCCAACGAACGGGATCTGCCTCGCGAAGCGCTCATGCGCGATGTAAGAACCTACGCTCGCGAGATTGTGCCCGCATTCAATGCCATCATTTATTTTAAAGCAGCTTACTGGGTTGCCAAGCGATTGGTGCATGCGCTTTATCGGGTTCGACTGGGTTTTGCCGATGACAAAGCCTTGTCTGAATTGGCGGATAACAGCAGCGTGGTATTCGTTATGAATCATCGCAGTAACATGGACTACATACTGGCAACTTATTTGGCTGCAGAGCGAACTGCACTATCGTATGCTGTTGGTGAATGGGCACGTATATGGCCATTGCAACAACTGATTCGTGCCATGGGTGGCTATTTCGTTCGACGCGATTCGGGAGACCCACTGTACCGACGCGTGTTGGAAGTCTATGTGCAAATGGCTGCCGATGGCGGCGTGCCACAAGCTATTTTTCCTGAAGGCAAGCTCACAAGAGATGGCGTGCTTGGACCACCCAAACTGGGGTTGCTTGGCTATCTGGTACGAGGTTTTAATCCAAACGCTTCACGAGATATCGTGTTCATTCCTGTTGGCATCAACTACGATCGAGTGCTCGAAGACAGAAGCTTGTTGCGCTATGCCAGGAAACTACCCAAGCGCGGTATAGGCTATACGTTAACCAAGTCAGGCACTTTTTTAGCCAAGAACTTGTGGCAAGCTTTCACCGGCAAGAGATACCGCTATGGATACGCGTGCGTAAACTTTGGCGAACCGGTATCACTGAAACAATGGATAGCCAGACAACATCCGGATAAAGACACGCTTCCCTATTTAAGCGATGTATCCCCACTGGCCGATTTACTCATGCAACGTATTGGTAGCATTACACCGATACTACCGGTGGCGCTTGTCGCCACTGTTTTTGCGCGTGAACCGAACAGCGTGCGTAATGAGCTGGCATTAAAAAGCGATGTATTCAACTTACTTGAGCAGCTTGAAGCAGCCGGTTATCGCGCTTATATACCACGATCTGACAGAGACTATGCGGTAGCTGTTGGTGTGCGAATGCTAACGCTTAGACACATTTTGCACGATAACGATGGTGAGTTTTCGGTTAATCAGAAAGAGCTGCCATTACTGGAATACTATGCAAACTCTATTAAGCATTTGGTGGACGAACTGGAACCTGAGACAACGGCTCGACAAGCCAATCTTACCGAACGTATTTAGATTCGCTTCTTAAGCATCACTCTATTCGGTGTCGCATAGCTTAGAACCGGTCGTTCCCCTGAACATTCAAATTGTTGATGCGGGTTTTTCTAAGCAGTTTCAATAACACGGCCCTGCCTGCAACCATCACCGGATACAACACGCGTGACACTTTTTTCGATTTAAACATCCAATAGTTCAACCGATTAAACACACCAGAGCGGCTGCTAATAAGCGACAGCGCATGAATAGCGTCTGAACCGTAGTACAGTTGCTCACCCATCTTTAATACCATGCCGTTATCGATGTCCAATCCGGCGGCGGTTATTTCTTGCATGATGGGTGTGTCGTCTCTGGCATCAACCAACTGCAGCTGACCAACGGATTCACGAATGCGAACCATTTGGCAGTAATTGTTGCAAGCCGGGCACTCCTTGTCGTAAATCAGAAGCAGTGGTTCGGCATCGAGTAATGGCGTTGCGCTAGTCATGATGGTGTCCGTTATCAGTCATTCTTTCGCCTAATTACTGTCGGCATTTGGTCGCTCAGCATCGTGCAGTAGCTGCTCGATTTTTACGACACCCAGTGCCCGCAGTGTATCTATATTACGTTGTGGAATGGCCTCTGGTTCAGCGTACGCTTGCAAAGCACGCTCAACTGAACGCTCCTGCAGAATGTGTAGCATCGGAAACGGAGAGCGGTTCGTGTAATTGGCTGCATCATCGATTTCAGTTTCGCTGAATTGATAATCGGGATGGAACGTCGCCAGTTGCAACACCCCTTCAAGCCCGATGTCTTCCAGCAAAGCCTCTGCCAGTGCAACCAGATCGAGATAGTCGTCGAAATGCTCAAACCCGTTTGGCAACACGAGCAGCAGCGTTGCTGACTCGGCGCTTTGCTGAACCCGGTCACATTGCGCCACCAACGTGGTGAGCACGCCGGCAACATCGCTATCGGGTTCGCTATGGATGAGCAGTTGCCCCGACTTTATAACCGGGCTGGCAAACGGGCATAAATTGAGCCCGACAACCACGCGATTGACCCACTCCAACGTTCGCGCTTCGACCTGTATCAGGTCATGATTATTCATGTGCATTACTCATTTTTACGTATACTGCACGGGTTTCTTGAACGTAAATGACCAAAAAAGCCAGAGATGAACCCAGAACTCGCCCTTCTTCAGCCCTACCCATTCGAAAAGCTAAGCACCTTGCTTGAGGGGATTAAGCCTGCGGATAAATCCAGAATTGCGCTTTCCGTTGGTGAACCTAAACACGACGCACCTCAATTTGTACTTGATGCTTTGGTTGAAAGCCTGCGCGGCTTGCAAAACTACCCTGCCACACGTGGTAGCGAGGAGCTTCGACAAAGCATTGCCAACTGGCTGTGCAAACGCTTTCAGCTGACTAATCCAGAAATCTTAGCTGCAAGCCAGATTCTACCGGTAAATGGTACGCGTGAGGCTTTATTTGCAATAGCACAATGCGTTCTCGACCGATCGGCCAGCGCGCGTGATGTGTTAATGCCTAATCCGTTCTATCAAATTTATGAAGGTGCAACACTGCTCGCAGGTTGTCGACCAGCGTTCTACAACATCACCGCCAACGCCGATGAAGACATATTATCTATTACCGATAAACAGTTCGAGCAATGCCAGCTGTTCTATTTGTGCAATCCCGGCAATCCAACGGGTTGCGTACTATCACAAGCAGGGTTAACGCACCTGATTGAAAAAGCGCACGCCCACAATTTTCATATTGTGAGCGATGAATGTTATAGCGAGATCTACCGGGAAGTAGCAGGTGCTCCTGTGGGGCTTTTACAAGCAGCCCATGCAATGGGCAACACAGATTATACGCGTTGTCTGGTATTTCATAGCTTGTCCAAGCGTTCCAATTTACCCGGCATGCGCTCCGGATTTATAGCCGGAGACCAATCAGTCATCGCTCAGTTTTTGTTATACCGAACGTATCACGGCTGCTCCATGGCACCACCGATTCAACATGCCAGTGCCATCGCCTGGCAGGATGAAAAGCATGTAGCAGCTAACCGTGCGGCCTACGATGAGAAATACGCCTCCGTTGTTAAACTCCTGCAGCCAGTGATGGATGTGAGCACACCCGATGCCGGGTTCTATTTATGGCCTGAGTTACCGATGGAAGACACCCTGTTCACTCAGAGAATATTGCAAGAGCAGAACGTAACAGTTGTACCGGGCAGTTATCTGGGTCGCGAGCAAAATGGGCTTAACCCTGGGGCTGGGCATGTTCGGTTAGCGCTAGTGGCCAAACCAGAGGAATGCCTGGACGCAGCGAATCGCATCGTTAGCGTACTTCAGGCATAGAGCCACATTTTAAAACCACGCGCGAAACAAGCGCTAAACCAAGCGTACTCCGACTGATTTCGCTGGTGCGATTTTTCACCCTGCCCCAGTTAATGCTGCCCGGTTAATATGCGCGGAGCTACGCCAATGGGCGTTATCGTTGAATCCGGACTGCGCTAGGAATACAATACCGGCTTCAAAAAACGAATTATTCAGGATACCAACCGACATGAGCGATCTGGAAGCTACCATCAACGAAGCGTGGGAAGCCCGCGCCGATATTTCTCCTGGTAGCGCAAGTGATGATATCAAGCACGCCGTTGATTCGGCGATTAGCCTGATCGACAGCGGTAAAGCACGGGTCGCTGAACCCAAAGGTGTTGGCCAATGGCACGTCAACGAGTGGCTAAAAAAGGCCGTATTGCTCTCGTTTCGATTACGCGACAATGAAATTATGCCTGCCGGTGGCTTTACGCAGTTCTACGACAAAGTACCGTCTAAATTCACAGATGCAACCGCTGAAGAAATGGCCGCCTCCGGTGTTCGTGTTGTGCCGCCCGCCGTTGCTCGCAAAGGCAGCTATATTGCTCCTAACACGGTATTGATGCCATCGTATGTCAACATCGGTGCGTATGTCGATTCGGGCACCATGGTCGACACTTGGGCAACCGTTGGTTCGTGCGCTCAGATTGGCAAGAACGTACATCTTTCGGGCGGCGTAGGCATTGGCGGCGTTCTCGAACCTCTTCAAGCCTCTCCTACCATTATTGAAGATAATTGTTTTATCGGTGCGCGCTC
>CAKZUP010000210.1 GCA_937922945.1 uncultured Granulosicoccaceae bacterium | reverse complement strand
TAAAAAGCAGCTGGATTGCTGGCTGAATGAGATGATTTCCAATCGATCCAATCACAAGTGGCTCTCCATGTCCAATTATCTCGAAGTTACCACTAACGAAGGCTTGTTTGCTGACCAAAAAAGCCCTCATTTGTATGTTAGTTGCGGGCGAATTAGTACCGTTCCCGATATTTACATTGACTTGATAATGCCCACGTGCCACTGACTTGTCGGGAGGAACGACATTGGAATTACAGAACATTATAGGGGAATTGTTTCTTATCTGAAGGTTATTACTATCAATAGCTGCATTCGCAGCTCTATGCGCAGCTCCAAGCTCGCTTCTTTGGGTGGAAAATGTCTTGATCAAAAATATGAGAGTAAGACCGCCGACAAATACCTGGAGCACAGTCAACCAAACAAGAGCATTCGCCGCTTTCCACATTCCTTCTTGCGAGAAAAGGTCTCGTTGTTCGCGCACAAGCTTACTTATATGCTGCGTGTCATGGCCTTTGGAGTCTTGACTAATTTCTATATTGTTTGCGTCTGGACTTCCATTGGGGTTGATGAAGTCAGCTATACCATCATTATCTTTGTTGCCTCCACCGTATTCCATCTGGCTTATTTTTTGAATTTCTTCCTTGGGTAAACTTAAGTGCTTTTCAAGTTGGCTCGAAGCAATCCAGAAAAATAGGCACCCCAAAGAACCGTAACTGGCCCATTCAACGGCAATCGCAGTTGCCCCAAGCCTCAAGTAATACTTTCGCCTCGCAGGCTCGTCATCAAAAGGCGGTGGAGTTCTACCAAAAATGTAACCAGCTATAACTTCAGAGAATCGCATCCAATAACCTCCAAAACTTGAACCATAAATACAGCGCTAAATTTCCCCCGCGCAATTTTATTGCTCAAATTCTGGGGCGTCTCAGTGACACCGTACGCCTGTTCTAGCAAACCCGCCAGTGTCACATAGTTGATATTACGTTTTGCCAGCTCAGCCTTAACCATGCCCTTCAGACGGTCTTGCCACTCCTTATCTGTCATCATGCATTATTTGGCCTCGTTTGAAGTGTTAAATCATCATACATGATGAAATACCCCTTTAGAAAACATCATATATGCAGTTGTGCCATCATATGTGAAGAAATCAGCAAACAAACAGCTCTACCTCCTGACAGCAAAAGAACGAGTCAACCACAGCAAGGAATACGTTGTTGCTCAAGGCCGGAACACAAACCAAGCCGAGTCGTTTTTCTCTCGCTTTCGTCGTATGCAGTTAGGTCAAGTACACAAGTTCGGTAACTTGTACCTGAACCGTTACGCGAATGAAGCGGCTTAACGTGAAGATACTCGCCGCAAGTCAAACGGTGAGGTTTTCTTCAACATCATGGAGGGTGCAGCTGATAAGCCGGCTTCACGTCACTATGCCGGTTACTGGCAAGGCAATAAAAAGCGAGTTGAAACGCTCATCTAAGCAAAGATATTAAACGCGGGCCGACCGAAGTAACTGCTAAGACCCAGGTTAGAGCCTTGGCAGAAATTCCTACTTGTTATTCATTATCATTTGACAATTGCGGCCTTGATTAGTACTCAAAGTTCTATATTCAAAAAAGATCGCGGTGTATTATTAACCCTGCTAGTCTCTCGCACGACCTCTTTCAGCTTTAAGTCCCGCAGCCCATCAATTAGCGTATTGATCAGAGCCTTAAACTCTTTGCTTTCAAGCTCAAGTGAGCGCTGGCCAACGACCTCTAGGGCGATCTCTTCAGCGGTAAGGTTTGTGCCTGCCGATTCGCGCAAAACGTTCATAATCGTTCTACTGCGCTCACCCTTGTTGAAAAATTTGTTGTTGCCCACCTTACGCTTGGTTTCTATTGTCTTCAGATTGTATTCTGGCTCGAAAATAAGAATGGCTGCATCAAGCGTTGTTAGCTCCTGCTTTAGCTGGATAACTTTCTTTTCGAGGAAGTGAAGCTCACCATCAATTGATGCTCGCTTCTTAACTAAACCGCTCAATACTAGTGATATCGCCAACTAAGTGATCCTAAAGTTTCTTTAGGTATATAGTGCTGGCTATATTGCCGATTTTCTTTGTGCAACTGCTACATAATTCCGACAGGTTTGAAACCGGCTGTGGAGACAATCATTGCCGGACTACGTAGGCACTCCCTCTACCGCCAAAACGCGCCCCTCAGATGCAGACTGACGAATAAGAATGGCATCCTGATAATCCGGGTCGTTGTACCAACCCTGAAGTGCCTCTTGTGATGGGAACTCGATAATAACCATCCGATCGTTAAAGGCTTCGCCTTCCAGTGTTTGTATCGCACCACCGCGCACCAGAAATTTTCCTCCATGCTTGGCAATTAATGCCGGTGTTTTCGCTGTGTATTGTTTGTACTTTTCGGGGTCATTGATTGCCACCATGCCAACAATGTATGCGCTCATGTTGAGTCCTCTGTAGGGTTATCCGGCTCGGTTGATTCAGCCAGAACGTATGCTTAGTGTACCGAAGCTTGGGCGTTAGTCCCAGCGGAAGGTTTTGGCACCAATGAAGGCACACGCAACGGTAAACACGATAAGGAAGGCGACGTTACCCGATACATCGAACAGCGTTGCGCCGTCGATCATAATAGCGCGAGCGGCATCAACGATGTGCGTTAGCGGTAGAATCTGGGCTGCGGTTTTTACGAACGGGTGAGCTCCTTCAAGCGAGAACCACACGCCCGACATGATCATCATGGGCCAAGTGAACAGATTCAGAAGACCGCCTGCCAATTCTTCGCTTGCGGTTCTGGAAGCAACCAGCAAGCCAAGTGTAATAAGTGCTATAGCGCCTATGGTGAGCACGAAAATAAGCGTGAGATAATTTCCATGCATTGTAAAGTCGAGAAAATAGTGTGTTCCGAAAAATACACTTAACGTGATAGCCATAACTAACCATAGACGCGACGCGACCTGAGCACTTAAAAATTCTATGGCAGCCAGCGGAGTGGCTTTGAGCCTTTTTAGTACGCCACTTTTGCGGTATCGAACAATCACGTAACCCACACCGAACAGACAGGCGAACATCATGTTCATGCCAAGTATTCCCGGTAATACCCAATCGACATAACGTACCTCGCGACCACTGGTCACTTCACGGGCATACTCAGTGCTGTTTGCTTGCAATAACTGTTCTGCAAAATACCCGTTCGGTGAACTATCGTTAACCCAATACCGTTTCGTTTGTGTATCGATTAACAAATCGTATTGGTGCCGTTGGATTTTTACTATTGCCTCGTCCAGGTCGTCGATTTCGATTAGTTGTAAGTGACTTAACTCGAAGAACGGTTCTGATTCAATCGGGGCAGGGTAAGCGCCAATTTTAAAAACCGTTCGGTTATCGTTGCCGAACATGACCGCTAAACCTGCAATAAGTAACACAGGAAAAATAATGTTCCATGCCCAGGATGATCGATCGCGAAGAAACTCGCGATTGCGCGCCATGAATACCGCTTTAAAATGCTTTGCTGAAATCATGTACGTAAATCCTGGCCGGTAAGCTCGATAAACAAGTCTTCCAATGTGCGTGAACGAACCTCCATACCAGCCAAAGACACACCGTGCTGGATAAGATGGTTCATGGTTTCATTGATATCGGTGCTTAGAAACTCTGTTCTATCGTGATTGGTTTGTAGTTGATGACTTGTGTGAGCTGGAAGCGAGTCCGGTATTGCTGTGCTTGGCAGATCGATGAGTATGTGATCGAAACGGCTTGTCAATAACGCCTCAGGGCTGCCTTTTGCGATTATTGTTCCATGATCCATAAAGACCAGCTCATCGCACAGAAGCTTTGCTTCCTCCATGTAGTGGGTTGTGAGTACCACAGTGGTTCCCTGCGCCTTGATGTCGTTTGCCAATTGCCAGAAATTGCGTCTGGCCTGCGGGTCTAATCCGGTTGTGGGTTCGTCCAGAAAAATGATGTCCGGGTCGTTAATTAACGCCACGGCCAGCAGTAAACGTTGCTTCTGGCCACCGGAGAGTTTCCGGGTATCGCGGTTAAGAAATTGCTCGAGGGAACATTGCTCAATAACTTGTTCTACTGGCACGGTTTTTTCGTAAAAGCTGCCGAACATGTTAAGTGCTTCGAGAACCGTCATGTAGTCTTGCAGGGCAGTATTTTGAAACATGATACCGGTGTTCCTGCGGAACGATTCACCAATTGGTTCCCCGCGATACAGGATAGAGCCCGAGCTGGGCAGCGTAATGCCTTCAAGCATTTCTACGGTCGTGGTCTTCCCGGCACCGTTCGGTCCGAGGAGTCCGAAGCAGGTACCTTCTTTGATGGAGAAGCTGACGCCGTCCACTGCTTTGACCAGCTCATTTTTCTTGGGTTTAAAATGCTTGACAAGATCGCTGACTGTCATGACATCGCTCATTAATCACTCCTGATTTTTCTGGCTTGCCTACCCGGTACTGATACCTCTGATTTCTTCCATTAGATCATGTTTATAGCGGATACATCTAATGGTAAGCTGTGTCCGATTATTTATTAATAACAAGCCCAAAATGACTTCATCCAATTCCCGGTTTCCAGCACCAGAGCTTGAATCACTACCAGACGATATACAAACCACGATTAGTGCTGTTGAAGAGAAAGCGGGGTTTATTCCGAACGTGTTTGCCGTCCTGTCGCGACGCCCTGACGAATTTCGAGCATTTTTTGCCTATCATGATGCGCTCATGGAGCGTGAAAGTGGTTTAACAAAAGGCGAGCGCGAAATGATTGTGGTAGCAACGTCGGCTATAAACAATTGCTTGTATTGCGTTGTCGCGCATGGTGCCATTGCGCGAATACGAGAAAAAAATCCACTGCTGGCGGACCAGTTGGCAACGGACTACAAGCGTGCCGATATTACTGAGCGACAAATTGCCATGCTGGATTTTGCCTGCAAAGTTGCACGCGACAGCGCGTCTGTAAACGATACAGACTTCAACGCCTTACACTCACACGGCTTCAGCGATGAAGACATCTGGGACATAGGCGCTATTACCGCGTTTTTTGCTATGTCAAATCGTTTGGCAAGCGTTACTGGCATGTTGCCAAATACCGAATTTTATTCCATGGGTCGATCATGAGCACAGAGTCTGTTTCACTATTGCATGGTCGGGATCATCTGGCCATACCCGGCCCTTCAGTCATGCCGGATAGAGTGCTGCGCGCTATGCACCGCCCAGCCCCGAACATCTATGGGGGCGAGTTGGTCGATATTACCGAGAGCATCAAAACCGATTTGAACAAAGTTGCCGGTAACACTGGCAAGGTTGCCATTTACATTGGAAACGGGCATGCAGGGTGGGAAGCCGCTCTGGTAAATACGTTCAGTCGCGGCGACAAAATACTGGTGCTGGTTAATGGTCGCTTCGGTGCTGCCTGGGCAGATGCTGCAGTCGGTTTGGGTATCGATGTTCAAACCTTGGCAAGCGGTGATGAGTTCGCCGCCGATGCCGGTGAAGTAGAAGCCGTGTTAAAAGCCGACTCCGAGCAATCTATCAAAGCTGTGCTTTGCGTGCACACAGACACCGCAACCTCTTCGAGTAACGATCTTGCCGCTATTCGTCGGGCTATCGATACGGCGAATCATCCTGCGTTGTTTATGGTAGATAGCATCGCATCGTTTGCGTGCGAAGAATTTCATATGGACAATCTGGGCGTCGATGTCATGATGACAGCCAGTCAGAAAGGCCTCATGACTCCTCCCGGGTTAGCACTCCTTTTCGTTGGCGAGCGTTTCTGGGAGTTTCAGAAAAATGCCGATCTGGTTACACCTTACTGGAATGCACAAACGCGAATGTTTCCGCAAATGTTCCCGGATAACTTTAATGGCACGCCGCCTACGCATCATTTGTATGGGATACGCGAAGCGCTGGATATGCTGCTGGAAGAGGGCATGAATAATGTTTGGCAGCGACACCGGATTTTTGCACGCGCCGTTTGGGCTGCAGTTGATGCGTGGGGAACAGGTGGCCAGTTTCATTGCAACGTGAAGGATACCGTGATGCGATCGCAAGCGGTTACGCTTATCAGAACTGCGCCCGATGTCGGTGTTCAACTGCAACAACACTGCTTAGAACATTACGGCGTTGTGCTTGGCGTGGCGTTGGCACCAGATGCTGGCCGGCGCTTCCTGGACGATGGTTTTCGGATAGGGCACATGGGTCATTTGAACCCGTCTATGTTGCTTGGAACCTTGGGCGCTATCGAATCGTCGCTCTCTGCACTGAATGTGCAGCGCGGCGGCGGCGCTATTGACGCAGCAGCGAGTGTGATTGCTGCCGCGTAGCGGATTTTCTGAACATGGCGCTGCTCACGCAGCGCTTGGTTTCATATTGCTTATATGAAACTTGCCGGTTACGTTGGCGTGTTTCGATCTACGGCATCCACTTCTTCTTATATAACCAGTAAAAAACAGACCCGATTTTAGGGTTTCTACTCTGTTTGATTATTGTTTGGCTTGCTATTGTCTTCAGCAGCCTGCCCTGCGCGTATTGTTTGTAATACCACTGTGCGGAGCAGGCGTGCTTGCATGGATTCGCAAGTTATTCAGGGTCATGGACATTATTTTCAATAGCCAGTTAAGGTCGTGGACCAAGCGCGCCTTGCATTTGCGAAGGTGTGTTCATGCGTCGTTGTTGTCAGTTTCGAATACCTGTATCCCGGTTTGTCTCCGCGTGTTTGCTAGTGCTTGTCTCTATTAGCGTTTTCGTCGGCGGTGCGTACGCCAACACGCCTGAGATGAACCAGAATGAAACGGGTGACGATGAGTGCCTGGTTGTAGAAGTACCAATAGACCCATGCGAAGAGGAAAATACTGCTAATCCCCAGGATAACAATACTGACGACGATAACACCGATGTCACATCCACTACCATTGCAGGCCTCCCGGCTTCAATGATAGGCAACCCGATTAGTTTGTTTACGGGTAATAAGTATCAGAAAGAAGTCGACTACCAATCGCCTTCAACCCGTCTTCAGTTTATCCGCCACTACAACAGCAAAGGAGCTGGCTTTAGCACTGGGTTTGGACAAGGTTGGAGTTCTACACTTGGGGCAACGATAAGAAAGTATGGCGAATTGGGATACAACGTTACTCAGGGCAATGGCAGCCTCATCGAGTTCCACACTGCAGTTGAAAATGCAGCGGGAGAAACTGTTTATCGATCAGTAAACCCATCTTCTGGTTTTATTCAAGTGAATGGCGATGAATACATCTGGATTATTCCGGATGGCCGAACGCTACAATTTAAAGGCTCGCTTTTGGCTCGAATAGATTTTCCCGGAAAAGCCTATCTGCAACTCAAATACCGACAAATGCGCGTTGTCGAGGTGAGCGATGAGCATGGGCGAGTCATGTTACTCGACTATTATCCGAACGGCTTACCTTCGTTTAACGATGAAAAATATAAAGCGGCTCCGGGTCATCTATCGTCGGTAACGCTTCCCAATGGTGATGTTCAACAGTACCTATACGATAACAACGTAAACTTAACCCGAGTTCGCTACAGTGACGGTACCAATCGCACGTACCACTACGAGAACAGCGACTACCCTAATCATCTTACCGGCATCACCAACCGGAATGGCGTGCGGTATGCAACTTGGCGGTATGACGAACTGGGCAAGGCCATCAGTTCTGAGCATGCGAACAAGGTAGAGAGCGTCTCGATCGAGTACTTCCCGATGGATGTGGCCACGGGTGTTGGCACAACACAAATAACCAATAGCCTCGGTGAAGTCAGTACCTACGAGTGGCAGCGCTTTGCTGATACGGGGCAGATGGTGTTGCTCAGTAGTCGTGGCCCCGGTTGCGTGACCTGTCCAAAACCGAATATGCGCTACACCTACAATTCGTATTACCAAGTCACGACTGAAACCCGCGTCAATGAGGTAGCAGAGCCGGATATGTTGGCACTGGATGATAACGCCCAGCCTATTACCGGCCATAACGAGACTCACTATATTTACGATGAGCAAGGTCGGCTTTCAGAAATCCACAGAATAGCAGCGGACGGACAATCTCGTTTGCTTCGTCGATTCGAATACCATGGTGAGGAAACCAGAGCGTCCACAATAGCTCAACCGAGCGTGAATCCCCGAGAAGAGTATCGTGTTGAAATTGAGTATAACAACGAATTTTTGATTGAACGAGTGACTGAGGTTGGCTATGAGCCAACTGATGAATCTCGTCTGGTGTTCAACAAGCTTGAGCGAAGCACATTATTCACTTACAACGACGGTTTAATAGAAGCTATTGATGGTCCAAGAACAGATGTAGATGACGTAACGCGTTTTAGCTATGACGCATTAGGCCGCCTTGCATTGGTTGATACGCCCACTGGCAGGCAACTAAAGCTGAATAAATACGACGAAGATGGTCGCCCGGTTGAGTTCCAGATTGCCAATCGTAGTCCAATGAGTGTTTCATACGATGCTAATGGCAATATAAGTGAAGTGTCAATGCGTAGTGAAACAGTACGCTATGAGCACGATGCAGAAAATCAGCTTATGGCTATTGTCGACCCATATGGTCGGCGTCATACCTTTGATTATGACGATGCTGGTCGAATGACAAGGGCAACAGATGATATGGGCTTGTCAATCGAGTATCTGAAAGACACCGAAAATCGATTGAAAAAACGGTCTCTGTTCGGAATGGACGGTACGCTTGTAAGATCTATTGACTATGCCTTTGATGCTGAAAACCGGCTTCATTCTCGGCATGAAGAATCCGCTAACGCAAGCTCAGGAAACTCTGTCAGCAATGAGCGATCGTTGAAGTATGATGAGCTGAATCGACTGGTCAGTATAAGCAACAGCACAGGCATCGAGGCTGAGCTGAGCTATGATCGGTTTGGCAAGGTAAGCCAGATACGGGAAGCAGGTCAGCTTAGCGCTACATTTGAATACGATGTTGCTGGTCGATTAACCGCTGAAGTTGATGCTCGGGGTAATCGAACTGAAACGATATACGATGATTTTGGCCGTGTTGTTTCACTTATAAGCCCCGATTCTGGTATATCTCGCTATCGTTACGATCTTGCCGGAAATCGGGTTCGTTTTGTTAGTGGAGAAGGTGAAGTAATAGAGTATGAGTGGGATGTTGGCAATCGTTTGGTACGGGAGACCAGCATTGATGGCACTACTCGCTTCGAATTCCATGCAAATGGCCGGCTGAGCAAAACCAGCAATCCGGATGCAACCGAGCTATTCGAATACGACCAACACGCTCAACTAACAAAGCACACCAGAATTCTGGCAGGTGAAGCCTACTCCACACAGGTTGAATATAATCAGCGCGGTCAGGTAGAAAAAAAAGTACTGCCTAACGGACAAGTGCTCCGCTATCACTACTATAAAGACGGTTTGAACATCGGAACACTGCGGGCAATCACACGCGAAGCTGTGCAGGGTTTGACGCAGGAAACTCTGGTTGGGGAGATCGATTTAGAAGCACGGGATGGGCAAACCGGCTACTTGTCCCACAATGGCGTTCGGACGCAGCGCAACTACCATGCAAGTGGGCGCATTGAGTCTATCAATATCAGTAATACCTTGTCGCTAAGCTACACCTTCGATGATCGAGGTAACATTTCAGGCATTGATGAAGATGGCATTAGCCAAAGCTTTCTCTACAATGGACGGAAGCTTGTTTTGGCAAACACCCTAGGTGGTGAATATGCCTACGCATACGATGAAGCAGGTAACCGAATAGCCAGTTATGAGGCAGATGTTAATAAAGAACCCACGGAAAAAGAGTACATCTATTCAGATTCAGGTTCGGGGAATAGATTGCTATCCACCACCGATGTTGATTCGGGTGAGGTGTCTGAGTTTGAATACAACAATGCTGGTTCTGCATTAAGAGCGGGTGCGGAGTTTACCTACGAGTACAATGTTAAGCAGAGACCAATAGCGGTTTATAAGTCTGGCGAATTACTTGCTGAATACCGATACAACAGCTTTGGTGAAAGAGTACAAAAAACCGTTTACGAAAACGGGGACAGTGAAACAACCTATTATTTGTATGACGGACACTCACTTGTTGCAGAAATTGGTTCAGATGGCCAGGTCGCATCACAGTACGTCTATCTCCAGAACAAATTTGCTATAGCCAAACTCGATGGCAAACAGGTTTTTGCCATCCACACCGATCATCTCGGGACACCCCGAAAAATCACTGATGATACGGCGAAAGTTGTTTGGGAAGCTGTTTACAGCCCATTTGGCCGGGCGACAATTGTAAAAGAATCCGTACAGCTGAACCTTCGCTTTCCCGGTCAGTACGAAGATCTTGAAACGCGTACGCATTACAACTATTTCCGCGATTATGACCCTGGTACCGGGAGGTACACCACGAGTGACCCTCTAGGCTTACAAGCTGGTGTTAACACCTACGCGTACGCAAGCTCAAATCCAATCTTGGGTACCGATGTTATCGGATTAGATGATGATATTAATGACGATAACATCATAGATAAGGTTAAGGAATTCGTTGCTGAGGCTGGAGATGAGGGTGTTCAAAAGGCGATTGATATTGCCCTCGGTGAGCATTTTGTTGCGGTTGCTACACAAACACTACAGCAAATACCGGGTGAATTTCAAAAGCTGGTGGATGGGCCTGATGATAAATATAACAATTTGCCTGTAGCCAGCTTAAAGCCGTTGTTCAGCGCTGAAGCTGCTGCCGATATGGCATTTACATTCGCGGTTTTATTCACCATTAAAAAGGGTGCAAGTTTAGCAGGTAAGACCAGCATTTTTTCCTATGCTGCACATCAACTCCTTAAGAAACTGGTCGGTTTTGCACTCAAAGCGTTTATCGTTAAACAGTTTGGTGAGGCTGCGGGTGAGTTCTTTGAAAACCTTGATCAATTAGCACAGAAAATAGAGGACGTAGCACAGAATGAAAACTACACCTGCGAAGATACAGAAGAGATAGCCGCCGAGATTGCCAGAATGTTAGCGGATGTAGCGCTGCATAGTCCTGATAACTTAAGAAATTTCTTTAATAAAGTTAAGTTGAAAAAGCCTCAGCCCAAAAAGGATTGCAATAAAACAAATTCCAACGATGATTTCAAAGATTGTTATAAGCAAATGCAGGGTTTTGCCAACTCTGGCATTAGTGTCGATACATTGAAACGCATCGAATCAGCCTTGGGCGCAGACGCATCTGTTTGCAGATACAAGTGATTATATTATGAGTATGAGAAAAATAATTGTAAGCGCGTTTTTGCTGCTGTTTCTCGGATTCACTGGGTCTGCTGTTGCTGCAAAAAAAGGCGACATAGAATGCAACATCGACCCGGAAGTCGAGAAGCTTGTTCATCAAATGATCGGCAACAAGAATCTTGCTGATGTTATTGCACAAAATCCTGATGCGTTAGTTACGTATGCGGCACTTGAGGAGGATAGTACTTTCGATAATGTACTAGATAATCCAACAGCGCTTAGAGAATTAATAGCGATGCCACGCATGAACCAGGCAAGAAATAATGATAAGTTCGGGGAATGGTACGACAACTTGAGTCAAGCTCAGCTCGAAGAGCTATGGAAAAATGATCTGGTTAGAAAGGCGCTATTGAAAAAACTTCGTCACCCAGGCGGAGAGCATGAATGGTGTATGGTGTGTGAGGCACCAAAACTAAAAAAAGCGGGTATCGACTTTCAGGATATTCAGCGGTTTCGGACAAAAATTGAAGACTTAACCTGGGAAATACCCGACGATTACGATGATAAGGGCGATGCAGGGGGCCATGGAGGTAAAGGGTCAACCAGGTTCCATAATGAGCTAAAAGTGCACGTGTTGAAACTGGTTGATACTTCCACTGGCACGAAAGCGCAAAGACTGGCCGCTTTTAAGATAAACGTTCAGAATCTGGGAGAACGCTGGAACATAGATAATTGGGAGGAAGTGTACGATGCCATCTGGAAATAGTAAGCTAATATAGATGTGTGTTGAATGGGTTAGAACTAATGAACTTTGACGTGCTCTTGTCTGCCGCAGAAGGCGGCGATACTGAATCCCAGGCAAAACTGAGTTTGGAATACCTCGCCGGTAATTTGGTTGCACAAAATTTTGACGATGGTTGCAAATGGTTAGCTAAAGCAGCGGCCGATCGCACTGTAACCGACTCAATTATTAACCCGGACAAACTGCAACCCTATCCAGAAGCATCCCTGCATGTCTCTACTGCATATCGCTCTATCGTTTCACCCACCGATATAAAATGGGCGAATCTTTTTTTGATTAATGCCGCTAAGGGCGGTGTTGTCAATGCAGCATTTCAACTTGGTATTGAATGCTCGGGGCCCGGAATCGATGTACCTTCGGAGTACAGAGGTCATAAATACGCGATTTACTGGTTTCAAAAAGCACTAGAAGGAGATCACCCACAGGCTCATAGGTACCTCTACGCGCGATACAAAGACGAAAATTATCCCGAAACAGTTGACCACGAAAAGGCCTTTTATCACGTTTCGAAAATTGTAGAAAATGGTAGCTATAACGAGTGCGCCGCGATTGGCCGAATGTATGCGGCTGGAAAGGGAACTGAGAAAAATCTGTTAATGGCTTTTCAGTGGTTATACATAGCGGCCTGTACGGTAACGAAAGGGGCAATCTGGGATGAACTAAAGGCAGTTCATGCACAGTTATCCGAGTCGGAATACGACACAGCCAATACTACAACGTTGGAGTGGATCAGAAAAAATGCGCTAAATTCCAAAATGAAAACTCAGAGAGGATTAGTTGATCCGATATCTGGCGATGCGCTTCAGTTGGAATTTGAAGATGCTCAGGCGCAAGGTGATAAAAATACAAAAAGTAGCGTGCAAAAAGAAACTACCGCGGAAAAAGAGGCGCTTATTAGTTTGTGGCACCAGTATTGTACAGGCGCTAGTGATATAGATTTTGATCGTTTTCATACACTTTTATTTGAAGATCCAAAGCTGACAGACGAACAGCTGAATAATATATTCCAATACTACTTGCACAAGGATGAACTCATCCGTCGGTTTAAGTCAGTGTGCGATATGAAATTCCATCGCTCTAGCTCGACTTTCACTGCAATCGAGCTTGAACAGTTCGTTAGACAAGATTTAGAGATAAGGCTCAATCTGTGCCGAACAATCGATGATCATGAAGTTGTTGAACAACTAGACGGAATAGATTCTGCGCTTATCAACAATACTAAGCTACGTTTAACAAAAGTAAAGGAAGAGTTTGAATCGGCAGCAAATGCCGACACTGCATCAGGTAGGCTTTACGACATTCTCTATGATGATTTAGACACCTTTTTCGATACCAGCGAGATGGTAGGAGTTCTTGGGCTACAAGAAGCATTGACCGCTCTTTTTGCCGATCCGATTTTAGTCGCCTATGTTCTTACACCTTATGCCACCAGAGACATCGATTTCGAACCGTATCTTAATACGTTGAAAGCTGGAGCAAAGTACGTACTAACTTTCGATGAGCTGGTGATCTATGTTGATCCAAGACGGAAGCTTGGCTAATAAACACAATCTATTTCAGATCATGTCGCCTTGTATAACAATATATAGTCGCACTGTTTACTATACAAATAGATATGAAATTTAGCTTCGATAAAACTATCGACGATGTCCTGAAGTTTGATGTAAACCATACCGGTTTGCATTATCTAACGAAAGCTATGGTCGTGCCTAGTATTCTCGATCTCGATCTCGATCTTGCGAAAGAGGGTCTCGATGTAGACGACTATGCGAGTCTGTTTTTGAGCGGTGATTTTATCTGTATTGTTGATGGTATGGGATGTTCTATCGCCTTAGATTTAAAAAATGATCAAGATTGTGTGTTTAAAAATATTGAGGACGCCGAGTCTGGTTATAGCTTATTAGATGCATCTACAGATAATCCGCGAGAATTGGTACGTGCTAACATGCCAGATGGGATAAGTAGCGGTTATATCTGGAATGTAGACTCCAACGAGCAAAAGCCTGTATCAATAAATTATAGCTACTGGCTTAACAGTGGTCGATATTTGATTAAACGAGATGTTCGTGAGAATACCATTAGTCTTATTTCGCAGGACGATTCCCTACTTTGGACACACCAATTCACCGGTACTGCTTTAAATGGTGCAGGGAAAGCAATAGAAAATGATCTAGCTAGTCTCATTGGTATTCACAATGAGCTTCTATGGCTAACCGATAGAGCTGACTGTATTTTCTCTATCGATGTCAATACGGGAAAGATCGTTCACTCATCAAATCAGTTTGGCAATACGTACATGTACAAGCTAGAGCGCGAGAAAAATCGTCTAATTGCGTTACAGCACTCGATTTTTCATGTGGTAGATATAGACAATAAAACTCTGTCGCACCGATCAACCGAACTATCCGAGATGTTTAAAGAGTTTGGCTTTAGTCCGAATTATTCTGGAGTTAGTTCTGAATTTCCGGTTATAGATTCTCATTTTGTATTTTTTGATGCGTATGAATTTGTTGTGGCAGTGTTTGATATTGAAAAAGAAGAAGTTACCTGGCATCAGGAACTGAGTAGCGTTAGAGGCAATGGTGCTATACGAATAATGAAATACTACGATAACATGATGTATATCTGGTGCACAGATAATTCTCTTCATCTGTTTAAACGGACCAATTAGATAGTTACGCTTCAGGTAGCATGCGATGGGTCAGAAATGATAACTTGTTTCTCCAATGCTCAGTTTGCCTTTGTTACGAGCAAATTGTGGTAACACAGTCGGAGTTAGTTAACGTATAAACGTTAGTCACTTAAAAAAGTAAAAAAATGCCATACTCTTTTTTGATTAAAAATTATCCGGGTGTTTCTCCGCAGCATCATGGGATCATAGGCGTAGCTTCAAACGTTATATCAATTCTGTACAAATTGGCCACCATCGACTCTGTATTCTCAACTTTTACCGTCGATAAAGGTGGCAATACCAGCAAACCATTTGATGTATTAAATAAATCTGAGAAAGAGCGCGAGAGTATGTCCATTGAGTTGGCGGAATTTATATTGGATAACCACCGTAAAAGTATTTTGAAATACTATAAGGAATCCAATCCTACAATTGAATTCTCTGACCGAACTGGAGTTAGTGCATTTTTCGATTTTCCGATTTCAGAACGTGAACTGAATGGTCAGTTTACGCTTGGTATAGAAGACGACAGATTTATTACAAACGTATTTAATATTGAGTACAATCGCCAAAAATATGATTTATTAGCAGACTATGAGTGGTTCGATTCTGTATTGAGAGCTGGTGTCGGACATTTCAATTCAAAGTTTGCTGCTGTGCAATTGGTTGGCATGACAGATCGTACGGCAGTTAGCGAACTGAGGCGTCCAGAGTTGCTGGGTTGGATCACTTATATAAAAGATAACTATAAAATGAAAATCCCTGATCAACTGGATTGCGCTGAGTTGGAAGTTTGGCATGAAGGTAAATTGATCAGCTTGGGTAATAAAATTAATATAACGACAAAAGAAGATTGGCAGTTAGCGAAAGATCAGGTTCGACATATAATGGGTCAGCTAGAAGTAATATGATTTATATGTAAAGGGTTTAAACATTTATTAGTCCATATAAAATATGTAGCTGTGCGGATTCAACCGGTCAACGCAACACATGCATTCAATCGGCGCGCTAACGCCAATACAATCGGTTGGGGTTTTCAACCAGAAGTTTGTTTTGCAGTGCTTCTGTTGTTGCTATCTTGGCTATGCGGTCGACTAACAGGCCATCGTCGGGTAAATGACTTTTCATATTCGGGTGCGGCCAGTC
>CAKZUP010000209.1 GCA_937922945.1 uncultured Granulosicoccaceae bacterium | reverse complement strand
TAGGCACCTGTGGCGGTTTTCAGTATGCCGTTGTTGAGTACGCCAGAAACGTGATGGGTTTGAAACAAGCCAGCCATGGAGAAGAATCCCCCGAATCTGAAGAACAAGTGGTCACGCAGCTGTCTTGCAGCCTGGTTGGCGAGGAACGTGAGGTATCGACTATTCCCGGTACGCTATTGAACGATATTTATGGGCCTGAACCGTTTATGGGGTTTCATTACTGCAACTTCGGACTATCAGAAAAATACGTGAACCAACTTTTTTCAAATCAGAACAGCCCTCAGAATTTAAGAATTGGAGCGAGGGCTGAAGATGCAGGCGTCGAGGGGATAGAGCTTGTAGGGCATACCTTCTACATTGCCACGCTGTTCCAGCCGCAGGTTGGTGCAAGCGATGGGAAACCGCTAGACCCGCTAATTCTGGAATTTATAAAAGCCGCATCCGCCAGCTAAGCGTTCGACGCGCAACTCCCTTTTCGAATATACGCCAAACCGGAACCGATGTTGCGCCTATTTTAATGAACGCATCAAACGCTCTGTACGCTTGTTAATGCCAAAACGCGAACAATTACCATTACGATTCTTGCTTCGCGCGCACAACCTGTAATCGCAGCCGGTGTTCGATAAATGCGAATTTAGGCCACCAGTTTTTGGGGTTATCCATCGAGGCAAAATCGTCTGTATGAATAACTTCGCAGTCCAATAGGGCGGATAGCTTTTTAGCCAGAGTCGTCTTACCGGACCCTCCGTGTCCATCGATTGATACAAAGAGGGTACTCCCGACTTTCGGCCTGTCCTGATTAGTCAAAGCATGAAGATTGATCATTCTTCGAGGTATTAGCCGAATAAAAAATAAATAAACAGATAATTGAAAATGAACCAAGGCGCCTGATGCGGGACGAATTGAAATGGCTTACGAACTTGGCCAGCAAGATAATCCGATTCCCATAATTGTTTATAGTGCTATGCGTGCTCTTGCCATCCGCACCGGATAACGCCGAGCTACCACATTAAATCGTCAGGCACCTTAAAGTCTGCATACTCATCATCTGACTCTTCCGTTTCGGTATGCTGGTTTGCCAGTACAACGGCCTGCTCATCGCGTTCAGCAATTTTAGTCGCAACCGAATGGGGCACAATATCGTATTGCTGGTTGACGCACACGATGTTCAACTTACCCTTAATAAGCTGTTCACGTGTCTCGTTTTGCAGCATCAGTGTTTTGATTTTGCCGCTATCGTTAAACCGGAATTCGGTCTCGCCACGTTCATCGATTCTATTCAGTTTTATAAGTTCGATAATCTGAGCTTTAATGGCTTTACTCTGTGCTTCGGCATTACGCTTTTGATTCAGCGCCTGATCTTTTGCGCGCTTTTCTGCTTCGGCCTTTTCGACAAGTTGGGCGGTTTCGTCAACGTGTTCTGCGCCTTTTCTTATCTGTTTCTCTTTGGTGTTCTTGGCCTTTTTCGCCCGCACAGCTTGTTTTTTCGATGCGACGCCTGCTCTTAGAAGCTGATCTTGAAGTGAGTTGCCCATACTGTCGATGTTCTTCGTCGTGAGTATTAGAGTGGATTCTACGATGATTGCGTTGTTGATGGCCAGTTATCCAGATCAACCGGCTGTAATTCGTGAAACTGATCACCCGGCCCTGGATTACTGGCGGGGCAGCTGCCCCCTAGGTGACGCATGATGCCCCACACGGCGTTCAGTGCGGTTTGAACAGCGCCTTCAGCCCAACCAGGTGTCCAGGAAACATCATCGCCTGCGATAAAGATGCCTTGCTGTTCAACCGGTAAGTGCTGTTGCATGAAGTGCGAATACATTCTGCGGTTATAGCGATAATGCCCAGGCATAGCGCCTTTGAATGCACCCAGAAAATTGGCATCGGCTTCCCACGACACCGTAATAGGGCGGCCGACAATGTGCGAGCGGATATCCAGATTAGGATAGATTTTTTCTAAAGCATCCAGGCAAAGCTCAACCCGTTTCTCAACAGGCAGTGGCAGCATCTTTAGCGCATCGGCCATCCACGCATAGCTTAAGCAAATAACCGCCGGTTGGTCATCACCGTTATCGAGCAGATAGGTGCCGCGTGTGATGCGATCGGTTAGTGTCATGCTCATGCAGTCGCGCCCGGTTGCCGGGTCTTTGTCCTTCCAGAACGGTCGGTCGACCATGACAAACGTTTTCGACGATTGCATGTAGGTGGTTCTATCGAGCGCCATCCAGTTCTCATGTGAGAACAGGGATTCATCGGTGTCTATACTGGTGGTGAGTAACCAGCTTTGGCAGGTTGCCAACACAGCGCTATAAGTTTGCTGATTGCCGTATTGATCTTCAATTAAAAACTGTTGATCTTTAGTGCGTGCTATTTTTCTTACGCCCGGTCGGGTAGCGCCTTTATGTAAAGACGCTAAGCTTGTGCCCTCTGGCCAGTGCTGCATACACTGTGGTGATTTTTGCCAAAGCCCACGGGGTACTTGTTCTGCGCCACCGACAATTAAGTTCTGGTTGGTGTCGCAGTCGGTTAGAACCACCCGTAGTATCTCTAACATGCTATTGCGGAAATCTGAGTCCCAACCACCTGTACCAAAACCCACCTGACCGAACACTTCCTTGTGACGAAACGTGAGCTTTTTAAACGAAGGTGCGTTGGCTATAAAATCATAAAACGTTCTGTCATCCCACTCCACTACCAGTTGGTTCCATAGCGCCTTAATAGCGGTTGCATCGCGCTGCTTTATAGCTAATTGCAAGTCTACAAAATGCGCTTCAGTTTCAAGCGCTGTTTGCCATGCTTGTTCAACTTCCTGATACAGCTTTGGTAGCTCGTCTGTTGTGCGGGCATAAACTTGTTCGCCTGCAAGGTCTATAACGGTACTGCCTGCAGCGTCGGTTAGCGGGTTAGGGAAGGGTCGGGTTTTTAATCCAAGTGCTTGAACGTAGTGATTAAACGTCGTGCCGGATTCAGGGAAACGCATACCGCCCAGTTCTGCCACAACGTTTGGTGCGTTCGGAAAAGGTTCTGATCGTAAGCGTCCACCGATACGGCCAGATTCATATATCACCGGATGCAAGCCCATACGCATTAGTTCATGGGCTGCCACCATGCCCGACACACCGGCACCGACGATGGCAATCTGTTTGCCATGCTCACTTGGTGGTATGGATCCAATACCGTCTCTATGGTTCAGCCACGTATCGTATGCAAAGGGAAAGTCTGGCCCGAAAATACTGAGCTTGTCGGTGTTATTCGTGCTCATGATGCGTCATTGCAAAGTGCTTTGTACATGTTGGGTCGTCTATCGCGATGGTAGGGCAGTTTGGTGCGAATGTCGGCGATGCTGCTCTTACTTAATGTGGCTGTGAGCATAACGTCGTTATCCTGTGCTTTAGCCAGGTCTGTCCCATCTGGCCCTACAATGCAGCTATGACCGACATACTGTTGTTCATATTCAGCGCCACAGAAATTGGCATAAGCGATGTAAATCTGATTTTCATACGCCCTTATCGGCACTACTTTATCGGCGACCGTTGTCCACGGAGACATCAGCGCTGTGGGTGTCAGAATCAGCTCCGCACCTTCCAGTGCCAACCGCCTTACAGTTTCCGGAAACTCAATGTCGTAACAAATCAGCAAGCCGATTTTCCAGCCTTGCCATTCTATAACCGGCGTTAGATCATCGCCTGCGCTGAACAGTGTACGGTCTTGGTCGCCCCATAAATGGGTTTTGCGGTACAGCGCTTTTAGTTGACCGTCGGCATCAATCAGTTGCGCTGAATTATAAATACCATCGTCGGCTTTTTCGGCCAAACCATAGGCAATGGCTAACTGGTTCTTTTGGCAGATGTCTGCAATGGCTTGCGTTATTTCACCGTTAGCCGAAACGGCAATGTCGTTATTAACGTCAGGTGTGTTGTTGTAGCCGGTGAGGCTCGCTTCTGGAAACAACAATAGTTGCGCACCAGCTTGCTTCGCCTGTTTTGCGTAGTGGGCAAAGCGCTTTAACGATGCATCGATATCGCCCGGTGTTGATGTGTGTTGCACAAGCGCTATGGTGAGATCAGTAGTCATGAATACATAAGCTCATTGTTTAAGGCTCTTGTTTAAGTTTCAACGCTTAAGTTGTGCTTTAAATACATTCCGTTCAGTTGTTTATCCTGCCGGGCAATCAAAGACAGGAAAGGCCCCAGCTTTGATTCAGGTAGTGGAGATTCAGTTTCCATTTCACCCGGAAACGCTTTGCGCCGCAGTGGCGTGCGCATTGGGCCCGGGTCGATGGCATTGATCGCTATTTGCGGGGTGCCATCTTCGAGGGTTTGGCTGTCGGTGTCATCGTGGACCATGCTGGCTAACGCCAACAGGCCCATTTTTGATACGCCATAAGCGCCCCAGTATGCAGCGTTTTTATCATCCAGTGTGAACGTGATGCTGGCATTGTCCGATTGCGTCAATAAGGGTAGGCAGGCGTTGTTGATTAAGCGTGCACTGGTTAAGTTCACCGACATAACGCGCGTCCAATCGGCTTGCGTTATCTGTGTTAACGGGCTCAGCGGGCCAACATCGGCGGCTGTATGCACCAGTGCATCGAGTCGACCAAACTCACTGTTAAGAATCTCATTGAGTTGCGCGTAGTCAGATTCTGGTGCGTTCGCCTGATCTATCGTGATAATTGCCGGTTGCGGTGCGCCCTCGATTCGCTCTAAAGCATCGTAAAGTAATTCTTGCTTGTACAGCGTTTTTGATACGAGTACGACGGTTGCGCCACTGCGCGCACACGCAAGGCTTAGCTCAGTACCCAAGCCACCGGTTGCCCCGGTGATCAGGATAACGCGATCTTTTAGCGCGTTTTCATCGAGAGAGAACGCCTGCATCGACGCGCTAATTGGGGTTGTGTTTTCTGGTTTAATCATGAGGCGCAAGTGTACTTGATGGCTATTTAAGTTTCGACTAAAAGTTGTGGCTACCGGCAAACCAACGTTCTGGACAGGGTGTATTTTTCGTGAACGGTTAGCTGCGGGCGCTTTTTGTGAAGCGACGTTTACATCGGTACGCAATAAAAAATTTGCGCAAAGGCGTAAGCTTCACCGACTCGCGCAACAGGTTAGGCTGGCGTTTGTGCCATAACTTAACCTGCGCATGCCTGATGTTGCAAAGGATTTGTACTGGTAGTGTCACAACCGTTGTTTGCTTCGCATTATCCATTTGGTTTATGGCGTGTGCCAGAGCGCTTAGTGTGTCCTGCAGCACGTCGTCCATCATCGCGTCTATGTCATCGGTTGAATCTTCGCTGTTGTCTGTTGGTGCATCAGAGACTGTCTGTGACGTTTGTTCGGCTGTGTTTTGAGTTAATTTGGCAATGGAGTGGTTTGAATAGCGTAACAAAGCCTCGGGTGATGTTGTAAATTTCGCGTAGCGTTCATCGCTAAAAACGGCGTAGCCGGAGCGCAATAACATCACCAATGTGTTAAGTCGCTCAAACTTGGCAAGCGCTAATGCCACGGCATTGTGCACCGGTTGCGATGCGTTCGGCATTGGCAAAGCCTTGTTTGTAACGGAGGTGCTGTTTTCAGCACTAACGGCGTATTCCAATAAGCGCAAACGCGCGCCGTATTCTTCAATTAGCGCAGTGTCCAGCGCATGATCGTTTTGGTACGTGGTAAAACGCTCGTTGGAAGAGACGGATAAGACACTCAGGCTGTCCTTAACCTGAACCGCTTTGTGCAGGTAACCTTGCACTGCAGTGCACGCGGGGTGACGGGCTTGTTGCTTGGCCAGCCGCGCAAGCTCTTCGTGCCACCAGTGTATTTTCTTTTGCGCAACGGTTGAGTCGCTAACCTCATGCAGAGCGGCACTGATAGATTCAACAAACTGCAAAGTGTCTATAGCGCGCTGAGCTGCTGCATCTTCGATATACAGCATTGCATAGTAAAGCGCCGAACCTTCTTCAGCGCTTTGCTTCGGTATTGCAGCCTCGTGCTGATTCATGCTCGAACTCACGGCGCGGTTTTCGTATCCGGCTTGGTCGCGCGTAGCATGTAGTTCACATCGACATCGTCTTCCAGTTTGTACACCTTGGTTAACGGGTTATACGTGAGGCCGGTGATTTCGGCGAGCGCGAGATCTGCCGCACGGCAGTGCGCGTCGAGTTCTGAAGGGCGAATGAATTTATTGAATTCATGGGTGCCTTTTGGCAGCAGCTTCAGCACGTACTCTGCGCCCACTATGGCGAACAGCCACGATTTAGGGTTGCGGTTGATGGTTGATAGATACACCGAGCCACCGGGCTTAACCAATGCAGCACAAGCGGCAACAGTCGATGCCGGATTCGGCACGTGCTCCAATACCTCAAGGCAGGTAACCACATCGAACGATTCAGGCTGTTGTTCGGCGTAGTCTTCTGCCGAAACGGCGGCGTATTCCAGTTCAATGCCGGTTTCCAGCGCGTGCAAGCGGGCAACAGATAAGGGGGCATCGGCCAGATCGATGCCGGTGACATTGGCACCGCGCTCGGCCATCGATTCGGCCAGAATGCCGCCACCGCAACCCACATCGAGCACACGTTTACCGGCGAGATTCGAGCGTTCGTCAATCCAGTTAAGTCGCAACGGGTTGATTTGATGCAGCGGCCGGAATTCGCTGTTCGGATCCCACCAGCGACTGGCCAGGTCAGAGAACTTTTGGAGCTCCTTTAGATCGACGTTTTGGTTTTGGGTCATGATGTTGGTGCCACTGAAATGGTTGATTCGTGTCTTGCTTACTATACGTAATTCTTCGCTTTTGCGATTGCAATAGCGCCAGATTGCAGACCGATCGGATGGATTTTCTGCGTTTGCACAGCGATGGTTTGTTGGCAGCGTTGCCAATGTGTTGAAAATGGGTGAATTAGGCGAATAACAACGGGCTTGGAAGGGCGCTGTGTGGTAATATTAAGGGTACTTTATAGGTCTATTCTGTTTACCGGTTTACCCCTTCACCATGTCTGAATTTGCCAAAGAAATACTGCCCATCAATCTCGAAGATGAGATGCGGCAGTCGTACCTCGATTACGCCATGAGCGTTATTGTTGGCCGTGCATTGCCCGATGTTCGCGATGGCCTTAAACCAGTTCATCGGCGTGTGCTGTACGCTATGCACGAGCAAGGTTACGACTGGAACAAGGCCCATCGTAAATCGGCCCGTGTTGTCGGTGACGTAATGGGTAAGTACCACCCGCACGGCGATTCTGCCATCTACGATTCCATGGTGCGTATGGCGCAACCGTTCAGCATGCGTTACATGCTGATCGACGGGCAGGGTAACTTCGGTTCTGTCGATGGCGATCCACCGGCGGCCATGCGTTACACCGAAGTCCGCATGGCGAAAATTGCGCAGGAACTGCTCTCCGATATCGATCAGGAAACCGTGGACTTTGTACCGAACTACGATGGCTCCGAATCTGAACCGTCCGTGCTGCCGTCGCGCGTTCCGCATCTGTTGGTGAACGGTTCATCCGGAATCGCCGTTGGCATGGCAACCAATATTCCGCCGCACAATATTAGCGAAGTTATCAACGCCACCATCGCAATGATCGACGACCCTGAAATAACGGTTGAAGGTCTTATGCAGCATCTGCCGGGCCCCGATTTTCCAACCTACGGCATTATCAATGGTGCACGTGGCATAAAAGAGGCTTACCGAGCGGGTAAAGGCAAGCTGTACATCCGAGCCAAAGCCAATGTCGAACACGACGAGAAAACCGGCAAAGACACCATCATCGTCACCGAGCTGCCTTATCAAGTGAACAAAGCCAGGCTGTTGGAAAAAATAGCCGAGCTGGTTAAAGACAAAAAAATTGAAGGTATTACCGAGCTTCGCGACGAGTCTGACAAAGACGGAATGCGCATGGTAATCGAATTACGTCGTGGCGATTCCGGCGATATCATGCTTAATCAGTTGTACAAGCAAACACAACTGCAAGTGGTGTTCGGTATCAACATGGTTGCGTTGGTCGATGGGCAACCCAAATTATTGTCGTTGCCTGAAGTGCTCAATTGCTTCATCCGGCATCGTCGCGAAGTGGTTACAAGGCGCACCATCTACCTGCTGAAGAAAGCGCGCGATCGTGCGCACATATTAGAGGGTTTGGCGGTTGCGCTCGCGAATATCGACCCGATTATCCAGCTCATAAAAGAGTCTCAGACTTCTGCCATAGCGAAGGCAAAGTTGGTCGACAGAACGTGGGAGCCGGGTATCGTTAGTGGCATGCTTGAACGTGCCGGTGCCGCTGCGTCGAAACCCGAAAATCTGGGTCCTGAATTCGGTTTGCACGATGGCCAGTACCAACTCACGGAAGTGCAGGCCCAAGCTATTCTCGATTTGCGATTGCACCGCTTAACCGGGCTTGAGCAAGACAAAATCATCGATGAGTACAAAGAGATACTGAAGAAAATCGAAGACTATCTCGATATCCTCACCGACCCTGAACGTTTGCGTCTTGTAGTGCGTCAGGAGTTGGTAGACATCATCGGTCAATACGGCGATCAGCGTCGCACAGAGATTCAAGTCGATCATTCGGAAATGACGGTTGAAGATCTTATCGCCGATGAATCGGTTGTGGTTACGTTGTCTCACGGTGGTTATGCGAAAGCGCAGCCGTTGTCAGACTACCGGGCACAACGTCGTGGCGGCAGGGGTAAGTCTGCAACGGCCATGAAAGACGAAGACTTTGTCGATAAGCTGTTTATCGCCAGCATGCACGATACCGTTCTGTTCTTTACCAGTGTGGGTAAGGTGTACTGGAAGCGTGTTTACGAATTACCAGTAGCCAGCCGAGGCTCGCGTGGCCGACCCATTGTTAATCTGTTACCGCTGGAAGAAAACGAGCGAGTTAATGCGGTGCTAACCGTGCGTGATTACTCACCAGATGAATATGTGCTGTTCGCCACCAGTAAAGGTGTGGTGAAGAAAACTGCGCTTGCTGACTTTTCTCGCCCACGTACCAACGGCATCATCGCCATTGATCTACGCGTCGACGATTACCTGATCGATGTCGCGTTAACCAACGGTGAAAGCGATGTCATGCTGTTTTCAAGTGGCGGGCGTGCCATGCGCTTTAATGAAGCGAATGTGCGAACCATGGGCCGAACGGCTGCGGGTGTTCGCGGTATTCGTATGCCTGAAGAAGATACGGTTATCGGTCTCATTGTTGTTGGCGATGGAGACATTCTTACCGCAACCGTCAATGGCTATGGTAAGCGTACCAAATCGGAAGACTACCCAACCAAAGGGCGTGGTGGCTTAGGCGTTATCGATATCAAAACCAGCGAACGAAACGGTCGAGTGGTTGGTGCAGTCCAGGTCAGTGAAGAAGACCAAATCATGCTAATCACCAACGCGGGCACATTGGTGCGCACCAATGTTGGTGAAATTTCAGTGCTTGGCAGAAATACTCAGGGCGTTCGACTCATCCGTCTGTCGGAAGGCGAGGAGCTGGTTGAAGTGGCCGCCATCGATGAAACCGATGCAAATCAATCTGAAGAGTTGCAGGCTGCTGAAGAAGAAGCTGCCGCAGCTGCTGCTGCCAAAGAAGCAGGAGATCAAGCCGATGCTGATTCGTCCGAAGCGGCTGCCAGCTCAGAAGAAACGAGTGACGATAACGTCGGTGATGAAGGCTCTGGTGATGCTGCCAGCGACAACAGCGGTGACGATACAAGTGACGAAAGTCCTGTCGAATAGCGGTCAATGAGTGCAAAGGATACAAAGCCGCTGTCTCTGGAAGACTTGCGCAAACGCATCGATGCTATCGATCAGGAAATTCAGGCCTTGCTCAACGAGCGAGCAGGGCATGCGTTAGATGTTGCTAATTCCAAGAAAGCCAGCGCCATTCAGGCAGCGAAAGATGCACCTGACGACGCGGCCGGCAATCAGACATCGTCTCCTGTGGTTTCCTTTTATCGGCCCGAGCGTGAAGCGCAAATACTCAAAAATATTGCATCGCGTAACACAGGCCCAATGCGTGATGAGCACATTCAGCGGATCTTTCGCGAAATTATCTCGGCCAGCCTATCGCTGGAAGAGCAGTTAAAAATCGGTTACCTCGGGCCTCAGGGTACCTATAGCGAAGAAGCCACATTCAAACACTTCGGGCGGTCAGTTATTGGTGTGCCCTATGCAGGAATCGCTGATATTTTCACAGCCGTTGAAGCTGATGCGGTTCGTTATGGCGTGGTTCCGGTAGAAAATTCAACCGAAGGTACCATTAACCATACGCTCGATCTTCTCATGCACACACCGTTGCAGATATGCGGTGAAGCTTTGTTGCGAATTCATCATCAGTTGCTGAGCAATAGCGATAATCTAGAAGGTATTGAAGCGGTTCATGCGCACCCACAATCGTTGGCGCAATGTCGTGCCTGGCTCGATAAGCATCTTCCTAATGCTGAACGCATCAGTGAAAGCAGCAATGCAGCTGCGGCCGAAGTGGCCGTTGAAAACAAAGCGGTTGCGGCTATTGCCAGTCAATCTGCCGGGCTACGTTATAAGCTACCAACGCTTGCCAGTAATATTGAAGATGTGAAAACCAACACGACACGTTTTTTAGTTATTGGTAATCAAGCAGTGCCACCCAGTGGTGATGATGCAACGTCACTGCTAATTAGTGCACCGCATAAGCCGGGCGGGCTGCGTCGTATGCTAAAACCCATGGAAGACGCTGGCGTTAGCATGACTCGCATAGAGTCGCGACCTGGACGAACCGCTATGTGGGAATACGTATTTTTTATTGATGTGAAAGGCCACAAGGATGATGAAGTCCTTGCTCCTGTACTCGAGCAACTTCGTGATGAAGCCGTCGGCTTGCGTGTGCTGGGTTCTTACCCCAGAGCGTTGTAATAAATGGAAGTTGAACATTCTCGCCTGAACAATCTTTTTCACCTGGACAATTTTCGTCTGGACAATCTATGTGTCGTTGGCGTGGGGCTTATTGGCGGCTCGTTTGCACTGGGCTTGAAAAACGCAGGCTTTACAGGCCGAATTACCGGTGTGTTTCGCGATGCAAAAAAAGCGCAACAAGCCATTGCCTTAGGTGTGGTAGATGATGCAACCACCGATTTAGCCAGCGCTGCTGCCAAAGCCGATCTTATTATGCTTACTGTGCCCATGCTGAGCATGCGCGATCAGCTCGAATGCATTGCACCGGTAGTTCAGTCGCATACCATCATCACCGATGGTGGCAGTGTTAAGCAACCGTTTATAGGCGATGCAGTCGCCACGTTACCCTATTTAAATCGAGTAGTGCCAGGTCACCCCATTGCCGGAAAAGAACAAAGTGGGCTTGACGCTATCGATCCTGAGCTTTATCAACAACACCGAGTACTGCTAACACCACTATCGCAAACGGATGCCGATGCAACAAAATGTGTGCGCGCGCTATGGGAAATGGTGGGTGGTGAAGTGGAAGAGCTTCAGCCGGATCATCACGACGATGTGCTCGCGTTAACCAGCCATTTACCACATGTTCTTGCGTTTAGTTTGGTTGACATGTTGGCTGCCAGACAAGAACTTGAAGAGGTATTTCGATATTCGGCTGGCGGTTTTCGTGACTTTACGCGCATAGCATCAGGCGATCCTGTTATGTGGAGAGACATCTGTTTAACGAACAAAGCACCGCTTCTGAAAGCAATTGAAGAGTTGGAAGGGCACTTGGCTGGCGTAAAGCAGGCAATGCGGAACGACAACGCCGATGAACTTGAAACCGTGTTTCGTCGGGCGCGAGATACGCGCAACAAGCATATTGTGCATAAAAATAAAATGCCTTCTGCTTGATCGCCGTCGCTTGGTGCTTGTCGCTGGCTGAAGTCGATATACGCTATGGTACCGATATACAACGACTGAACATGACAGTTGGTTGAAAGCGCACTATTAATTTGGTTAACAACGTTAGTTTGTTAGATAACGTTTATTTGGTTAATAACGAAGTGAAAACACAGAATCAAAACGGTCTTGAATACTCGGTCGATCAAGGCGGCAGCTTAACGGGCAATATTGAAGTGCCGGGTGATAAATCGATGTCGCATCGATCGGTCATGTTTGGCTCTATGGCCACAGGCATTACCGAAGTCAGTGGTTTTCTGGAAGGTGAAGACGCACTGCACACCTTAGCGGCTTTTGAAAATATGGGCGTATCCATAGAGCGAACAGGGCCGGGAAAATTGGTTATCCACGGCAAAGGGGTTAACGCCTTGCACGCACCCGATGCACCGATTTATCATGGCAATGCGGGTACCGGTATGCGTTTAATGGCAGGGGTTCTGGCTGGGTTGCGTATTCAAACCACGCTTACCGGCGATGCCAGTCTATCCAGTCGACCCATGGCACGCATTGTTGATCCACTGAAGTTAATGGGTGCGCAAGTGAGTACCAGCGAATCCGGCACACCACCGATAACACTGCATGGCGGTGAACCCTTAAACGCGATTGAATACACGACGCCCATGGCAAGTGCCCAGGTAAAGTCCTGCATTTTGTTGGCGGGCTTGCATGCTCAAGGGCGTACCATTGTGCATGAACCCGATGTTACGCGCGATCACACAGAACGCATGTTGCGCGGCTTCGGTGTCGATGTGCAATCGGACGGATTAACCGTTGCCATTGACGGTGGTCAGCAACTTCAAGCAACCACATTGCGAGTGCCTGGCGATATCTCTTCTGCTGCGTTTTTCCTTGTTGGAGCTGCGATGGTGCCGGGTTCAAACCTGACCATCAATAACGTTGGGCTTAATCCGACGCGTAGAGGTGTTGTTGACATACTGCGTTTAATGGGCGCTGACATCACTGAACTGAATCAACGTGAGTCGGGTGGAGAGCCTGTAGCCGATCTGTTGGTTGTGGGTAAACGCTTGCAAGGCATCGACGTGCCAGAGGAGTTGGTATCGTTGGCAATCGATGAATTCCCGGCATTATTTGTGGCCGCTGCCAGTGCAGAAGGCACAACCGTTGTCACAGGCGCGGAAGAATTACGC
>CAKZUP010000208.1 GCA_937922945.1 uncultured Granulosicoccaceae bacterium | reverse complement strand
AAACGAATTCAGGTTTTTGATTTCTGCTCGTGTACCGAATTCTGCCTGACCCGATGGACGAACCGATACATTGGCATCGCAACGAAATGAGCCTTCCTGCATGTTGCCATCGCAGATATCAATGTATTGAACCAGCGCATGTATCTGCCGAGCGTAAGCAACCGCTTCTACAGCTGATCGCATATCGGGTTCCGAGACAATTTCCAGCAACGGTGTGCCGGCTCGATTCAGATCGATACCGGTGCGATCGTCGAACAAGTCGTGTACCGATTTACCGGCATCTTCTTCCAGATGCGCGCGTGTGATGTTAATGGTTTTTTCACTGCCGTCCGGCAACGACACAGTCACGGCCCCCTCGCCAACAATAGGCAGAGACATTTGTGAAATCTGATAGCCCTTGGGTAAATCTGGATAGAAATAATTCTTCCGCGCAAATTGAGAGCGCTTGGTTATCGCTGCATCGGTGGCCAATGCAAATCGAACCGCCATGTCCACAACGCCTGCGTTTACTACCGGTAACACACCGGGCAAACCCAAATCAACGGCGCACGCCTGCGTGTTCGGTTCAGCACCAAACTCAGTTGATGCACCAGAAAATATTTTACTGGCAGTGGCCAGTTGCGCATGAATTTCAAGGCCGATAACGGTTTCCCAGCTCATGACAATCTCACTCTATTCCTGCCGGCATGCGTTGATGCCAGTCTGTTACTTGCTGATAACGATGCGCTACATGCAGTAAACGGGCTTCATCAAAATATTGCCCGGTTAACTGTAAGCCTACTGGTAATCCGTTGACATTCCCGCAAGCCATGGACAATGACGGCAATCCACATAGGTTGGCCGACACGGTGTACAAGTCGTTCAGGTACATCGCTACAGGGTCATCGGTTTTTGCACCAGCTTCAAATGCGGGTGTTGGGGTTGTTGGCCCGGCGATGACATCGACTTGTTGGAAGGCTGCATCAAAATCGTTGCTAATCAGTCGACGAACCTGCTGAGCCTTTAAATAATACGCATCGTAATAACCAGCTGACAACGCATAAGTGCCAATCAGGATTCGCCGTTTAACCTCCGCGCCAAAACCTTCACCTCGAGATCGTGTGTAGAGATCTTCAAGATCAACCGGTGAATCGCAGCGATAACCAAAACGGACTCCGTCAAAGCGTGACAGATTGCTTGAGGCTTCTGCCGGCGCAACCACGTAATAAGCTGGAATACACAACCCTTGATTGGGCAAACTAATCGGCACAAGCGTTGCGCCTAATTTTTCGTACTCACTCAGCGCACTGCGTACTTGCGTTGCCACATCGTTATCGAGTCCTTCCGAGAAATACTCTTCCGGTACGCCGATTTTCAAACCTGCTATTGGTGTATCCAGATTCGCGGTGTAATCATCAACAGGCTTATCGCTACTGGTGCTATCGCGCTCATCGAAGCCTGCGATAGCCTGCAGCACCATGGCGCAATCTTCGGCTGTTATCGCCATTGGCCCAGCTTGATCAAGGCTGGATGCAAACGCGATCATGCCGTAGCGCGAGACACGTCCATAGGTTGGCTTCAACCCGGTTAACCCACAAAACGCTGCCGGCTGACGAATGGAACCGCCGGTGTCGGTACCTGTGGCTAGCGGTGCCAAGCGTGCAGCAACAGCAGCGGCACTACCACCTGAAGACCCACCCGGCACACAATCGTGGTTCCACGGATTTTTTACGCCGCCAAAATAACTGTTTTCATTCGATGAGCCCATGGCGAACTCATCCATGTTCGCTTTACCCAGCAGCACCATGCCGGCTTCACGGGTTTTATTAACAACCGTTGCGTTATAAGGTGAGACAAAGTGTTCAAGCATGCGAGAGCCGCACGTGGTTCGACCACCCTCAACGCAGAAAATATCTTTGTGTACCATGGGAATACCCAACAACGGCGAGGCATCACCCTCGGCACGCTTCGCATCGGCTGCATGGGCAGCCGCCACAGCGCCTTTATCGTCAACGCTGATTAACGCGTTTAGTTCAGCATTAAAGCGCGCAATTCGTTCCAGATAGTGGCTTGTCAGCTCCACACTGGAGCATTCGCCTTTGGCGAGCATTTGCGATTGCTCGGCAAGTGTTTTCTCATACATAGGTAGTTGTTTCGTATCTGTTAGGCGCGTGAGGTGGCCACGTTTACCAGTTTGTTTCTTGTGCGTGCAAATTCATTCGTGCAATGAGTCTCAACCAGGGTGACTCATGCAAGCTTTGTTATTTAAGCTGCAAGACACCGCAGAATCGACTATTCGATGACCCGTGGCACCAGAAAATAACCCTGCTCTACCAACGGTGCTGGCGATTGCAGCGAATCGCGCTGATTGGTCTCGCTGACACTGTCTGCACGCAAGCGTAAAGCGGCGTTGCCCGGATGCGCCATGGGCTCAACCCCGTTGGTATCAATGGCGCTGAGCTGTTCAACCAAATCCAGCACGGTTGACAGGTCGGCACGAAGGGGTTCAATCGCGCTGTCATCGAGCCCGATGCGGGCAAGATGGGCAATCTGTTTGATGTCGTCGGTGGTTAAAGCCACAAGTTTTCCATAGCACTGAACGTAAAGATGAAGAAAATTTAGCACAATGCGCGTCAACACGCTCCGTGCTGCGCGATAATACCACTTGCACCCAACCAAGCGCCGCCTCCAATGAATCAGCAAAACGCCCCGTCAGAATCTGATAAAACCAGCCCAGCTGAACGTGCACACGCCGATGAATCAGCCAGAATTGAGCAACTTGAGTTGAAAATGATGGATTTAGAGCTCTCGCTGCAACAACTTAACGATGTCGTATTGCAGCAATACCGCGATATCGAAAAACTACGGCAGCACAATACCGATCTGGAGCGCAAATTAGATTCCATGAACGAACCAGGCCCGTCACCCAGCGCGAAAGACGAAGTGCCCCCACATTATTGACCTACTCCATCCACCTACTCTATTCACCTACTCTATCCAACCAGTCGATTCACGTAGGCGGCACCGCCAGAGAGGCCCTTATCCGCCCAATACCAGCGTTGTTCCGTCCAGCCGATAATTTGGCACGATCAGGTTTTCGTCTGCGTACTGGCCCTTGTAAACACGCCCAGCGAAATCGTAGCGACCACCCCGGCATTCATCCGCAAACCCGCCTGCCCAGACTTGCGCCATAAACTGCTCTCCTGACGCTGGCAGCAGCTTTATCGGACAACTAAAATCGGTCCCCACCCCAATGCTGACAAAGATCGCGGGATTTTTTGATCGGTACTGATTCTCGGCCCAACCGGGCTGACGTGATTGGCTCGATTCGGCATCGAGCAAACGTGGGTCGGCAAGCTTCAGCATCTGCTGTTGCTCGGGTGTTCTGTGATAAATAAGCACCGGACGACCCTCCCACAAAATTATGCGCGAGTCTCCCGGTCGCAATCCGCTGATGTCGACATTTTTAGTAGGCATAACGCGTGAGCCGGGATCGGTTGATAGCACCACCGACAACACCACATAAAGCACCGTAAAAAATGCCAACGCAATCATCAATTTTGCGGCCACCCGCAATCGTAAGCGCCGAATATCCTGTTCCACTTATACTTGTTTCGTATGAATCCTTTGTCAATGATACGCCCATCGTGATACACACACAGCCATGAATAGCGTCGATACTCAAAAATACGATCAGGTCCTGGTCTGCGTGCTTGCCGCGACTCCATCTTGCCAGCAGGATGCAGAGCAGTTGGCTCAGCAATTAAACCTGCCTTTGGCAGATGAAATAACCAACAATCCGCGTGCGACAGACTACTGGGAACTCAAGGTGGCAGATAACGGCTTGAGCCTGATGCGGCCCGATGGACTAACGACACAAATCGACTTTATCAACGGCAAGGCCGTTCGACGCGCTCAGGAAAAAAACCTGGCATCACAACCGCTCGCACGGGCTTTGGGTTTGCAGAAACTACGCAAAGTAAACCCGACACCCAGCATTATCGATGCAACCGCAGGCTACGGTACCGATGGCTGGATGATGGCAAGCCTCAACTGCGATGTCAGGCTCATAGAAGTGTCACCCATTTTAAGCGTCATGCTGGAACGCGCTATTCAAACCGCTCGCGAGCACGATACTGGGGTTGATTTGCTGCCAGCGACAAGTCAGCAAGTATCTGAACACACAGCACAGACGAGTAGCACGGCGCACAAACTGAGCGTTGTTAATGCAGACGCGGTGAGTTACTTAAACGATGCTGCAACACAGCCATCCGATATTGTCTATCTTGATCCGATGTACCCGGCAAGTCGCAACAGTGCGCTGGTAAAAAAAGGGATGCAACTATTGCACGAGTTAGTGGGTGAAGATAAAAACGGCTCGTCTCTATTGGATGCAGCTCTGCACAAAGCGGAGTATCGCGTGATAGTAAAACGCCCGAAAGGCGCAGAGCAGCTAGCGGGAACGCAAAATTGGTCTGGGCAAATAACACAAGTGCAATCAGCACAAACCCGTTTCGATGTGTATCACATGGGAACGGGGCAACCCTAGTTGCTTAACTAGTCGCGAAAACTAGTCGCGGAAATTCTGAAATTGAAACGGCATACCGAGTTCTGCCTTTTCAAGTAAACGCATGGTGGCTTGTAAGTCGTCTCGTTTTTTACCATTAACGCGTAACTGCTCTCCCTGCACTTGCGCCTGAACTTTCAGCTTGGCTTCCTTAATTTTTGCAACGGCCTTTTTGGCCGTTTCTTTGTCGATACCAACGCGCACCTTAATCTGCTGCTTCACACCTTTCCCAGAGGTTTCAACCTTCCCCGCATCGAGGCACTCAATATCGATAGAGCGTGCGGTCAGCTTTTGATAAAGTATCGGGTGCATTTGCTGAATTTGAAAATCACTGTCGGCGGTAAGCACCACAACACCATCGTTGAGCTTCGCATCGGCAGAGGTGCCCTTGAAGTCAAATCGATTGGTTATTTCACGACTCGCCTGATCTATCGCGTTAGCCAGTTCATGCTGATCAACTTCAGAAACGACATCGAATGAAGGCATTGCTTTCTCCCACTAGTTTGGCTTGCACAGTCTAACCACCTACACTGTCGGGCTATTTTAACAGTTAAACACGCCACAACAATATGCAACTGCACCGTTTTACGCCTGACTACGTATACTGTAACAGGTGTTTGCAACCATGCAGCCCGGACTTAAACCACGAGCAATTCCAATGAGTGATGACCTGATTGAACCGAGAAGAGACTATACCGCTAATACTTTATCTGCAAAAGAGCTGGCTGACTCACCGGTAGATCAATTCACGGCGTGGATGAGCCAGGCACGCGATGCCAAAATCATTGATGCATCAGCCATGGCCGTTGCTACGGCAGATAGTCAGGGCCAGCCTCATGTGCGCATGGTGTTACTTAAAAAATTCGATGAAACAGGGTTTGTCTGGTACACCTACCAGCAAAGCGATAAAGGCAGGGAGATTGCGGAAAACCCGCGAGCCAGCATCCTGTTTTATTGGCGCGAACTTGAGCGTCAAATCAGAATAGAGGGAACTGTTTCGCGCCTCGACCCAAACGATGCCGATGAGTATTTTTATTCACGTCCCGAAGGCAGCCGGTTTAGCGCCGCCGTATCCGTGCAATCGGCACCAGTGGCAAACAGAGCTGTGCTAGAGAAGAAAGTCGCCGAGCTACATGCCAAATTCCCTGATGGCAATGTGCCCCGGCCAGATGTCTGGGGAGGCTACAAACTCGAACCGCAACGATACGAATTCTGGCAAGGTCGTGCCGATCGCTTGCACGACCGGTTCATCTATACACGAAGCACCGACAACAGTTGGCAAACACAGCGCTTGTCACCCTAACGCAAGGCAGGCCTTACTCTATGCAAAAAATACTGGTATCACTCGTTGTTATCGTTGCTTTGTGCTTCATTCTTAGAGCAGCTATCGATAAGTATTCAGCTAACCGATCGGCTGTTGGCCTGCAGCAAAACGAACAGGGAATGCCAGCATTAGATGGGTGCGATGGTTTACTGAACTGCACAGCATCCACAGCGTCGAATAAGAAGCACTTGGTAGAACCGCTGACCTATACATCACCTGCGGTAGAGGTTATCTCGAAACTGGGCAATCTAATCAGCCAGCAGCCAGGGGCGAATATCGTAACAACCGAGCCCTATTATCTGCACGCAACCTACCGAACAAAATTACTTGGCTACACAGACGATCTGGAAGTGTTGCTCGATCAAACCAACGGTGTGTTGCACATACGCAGCGCATCGCGTTTAGGCAAAAGCGACCTCGGGGCCAATCGAAAACGTATTGAAGCACTCAGAGAATTCGTGAGTGGTAAAATTTAGCGACTTTTAAAAAGCCACTTCCTTCATGCGCTGTTACCACGCATTTGAGGAAAGTGGCAGCTATCCTCTATCAATGATTCCCTATACCTGATTGCCTATTTCTTGTCAGACCATAGCGTTTGCGGGTAGTCACCGCGAATTTTGCGGTCTTTTCCGATTGTGGTAGAGCGCAGCAAGTCGCTACTATTATTCGCAAGCACACCACAAGACTCACCAAGTGCAAACGTTAAACCTGCGTTTAGCAGCGGATCGTTTTGATTGTCTGTTGGAAAGCCCCAATCGTCTTCCACAACACAGGTGGGTTCTATGCCACCAACCACGCTCATTCCAGCCGCGTTTTCACCAATGGCTTCCATCGCATTAATCGACTTGCCGCAATATTCACGCGCGGACGAGATAAACGCTTTGCCTTCCGTTTGCCCACCAATGACAACAACATCGATATAAGGCTTTAGTGAGTTAATAACAATTTCTGAGGAAGATGCACTGCGCCCGGTGGTTAACACAATCACGCGCGATAAATTTAGCGCTTCCGGTATCGAGCGGAAAAAGGTAAAGAAATTCTCTCCAGGATACTTATCGTTGTGACGATATAACGCTGATACATCATTGGCAACGGCGCTACCACCAATAACAGAACCCAAATCGTTGGCAACATCTATGCGTCCTCCGGTGTTATACCGCAGATCGAGGATGAGTTCCTCTACAGGGCTGCCCTCACGCAAATCGTTGAATGCTTCATCCAGATCGTCACGCGTGGTTTCAAGGAAAGAATAAACCGGTAAGTAACCAATGGTGCCAGCCGTGGGATTACCGGGCGTTGAAAACCGTTTTGCAGGACCGGCCGTTTGCCACCTGTACACGCGGTATTCGAATTCCACGAGCCGCGGTGCTTCATCACCCGTGCGGACCAGAACATCGACCGTATTTCCAACTTCACGTGCGAATGCTTCCGCCCATTGCTCATCGGTAATATCATCGTAAGGGATACCGTTTATCTCAAGGAACTCATCGCCTCGCTGCACACCAGCAAGATTCACCGAAGAACCCAGCGGTGTTGTGCGCAAACGAACGCGTCCATCGGCAGCTTCGCCAATTGAAAATCCGTAATTCTGTGTTTCACCCGCTTCAAATAAATTGGATTGTGTCGTTGCATCGCGAACACTGCTGTAGATATCCGGTTCTACACGTAAAGCTTGTATGTAAGCTTCGGGCGTTTCGTAATCGGACAAATCAACCTGAGGCACATCAGCGTAGTAGATGTAGTAATCGCGCATATCAAATTCGACACGGCGCATAATATCCTCAGCAGAGCATTCTTCCACACCTGCTGGTGTTGAATAGGCAAAAAACTCATTAGATTGGTTGTTATTTCCGGTATCACCACCGGGCACTACTGTGTCATCGTCGCCGCTGCTTCCACCACTGCCGCATGAGGTTAACAACATAAACGAGGTCAACAGCAACACGTGTTTAACTTTTTGCATTTTTCCGGGTCCGTGGTTTAGTTATGGTGACGGTTTAAGTTCAGCATCTTGTTTCAGCATCTAATTCAACCATCTGGGTCTGTGCATCCATAGATACACACGTAAGTTTACCCACCACAGACCAAATAACAAACTAGGATTTTCCCTAACTGCTACCTATTCGTTAATGTATCTATGCTCAGAACTGGATGTCAGATGTTGATGCACTGAAAAAGCCATACTCTGTAAACGCTGATCTGATGCGCCAAAACCGCGTGTTAGCAAGCTTTAATGTGCGTCAGCTCTCATCACGCTCATTTTGCGTCAGAAAATCGTTGGCGGTCTCGCATTACGAACTCGTATGAGTTGCAGCCTCGATTTCTGACAGGCAAAGTGCGCGCTGGTTCAACCTGAATAAGCCCTGACGGTCTCCATTCGTGCAAAGGTTGAACCGAGCCGGTTGTGCCGGAACATGGAGTGTTTCGGCTAGTTCGAATTTACTTAAACCACTTGATGCCAGCCGTTCGCTTGCTAGCGTCCAATCAATTGATGTCAGCCATTCGCTTTTTGCGCTGACGCTGCCTGCCTGTCGGCGTGATAGGAAGAGCGCACCATCGGTCCACTGGCAACATGCGAAAAACCCAACTGCTCACCAAGCACTGCCAAAGCATCGAATTCTGTCGGATGCACAAAACGCTCTACCGCCAAATGAGACGCACTGGGTTGCAGGTATTGTCCGAGCGTCAGCATGTCAATATTATGCGCTCGCATGTCGCGCATCACTTGCTCAACTTCTTCCATGGTTTCACCAAGGCCGAGCATAAGGCCAGACTTGGTGGGTACGTGCGGAAAACGCGCTTTATGGTTTTTCAGTAAATCCAACGAATATTGATAGTCTGAACCTGGGCGGCATTGCTTGTACAAACGCGGCACTGTTTCAAGATTATGGTTAAACACATCTGGCGGATTGTCTGCCATGGCCTCTAGCGCTTTGTCCATCCGGCCACGGTAATCGGGCACCAACACTTCTATTTGAATACCAGGGCACGCTTGTCTTACCGCTTTTATACACGCATCGAAATGCCCTGCACCACCATCACGAAGATCATCACGATCGACAGAGGTTATGACCACATAGCTTAAATTCAATTGAGCAATGGCCTTAGCCAGGTTTGTCGGCTCATCAGGATCGAGCGGATTCGGTCGACCATGGGCAACATCGCAAAACGGACATCGCCGCGTGCAGATATCGCCCATTATCATGAAGGTTGCTGTGCCATGACTAAAACATTCACCCAGATTCGGGCAATTGGCTTCCTCACAAACCGATGCAAGATTCAGCTCACGCATAAGCCGTTTTATTTCCTGCACTCTCGGGTTGTTGCTAACCCGCGTTCTAATCCACTCCGGTTTTTTCAGGCGCGTCGTTTGCGGCGCAACTTTAATTGGAATGCGGGCAAGCTTGGTTGCGCCACGTTGATGGCCTTCAGGGTCACTTCGGGAGGGGGCTTTATAGTCCATCATGGTAGTGTATCAGCCAATTCAAGTTGATAAGTGACCGCCTGCAAAAGACTCTCCACCACAGCGGCTTTATTGTGTTCAATACCCAGCTTTTGCAAACTCGTGACCTCCATTCCCGCATAACCACAAGGGTTAATGCCCTTGAACGGCTCCAGATCGATATCGATATTGAAACTCAGTCCATGGTAGGCACAACCGCGTCTTACCCGCAGACCCAAAGCCGCAATTTTTGCATCGTCAACATACACACCCGGCGCATCGCGCCTGCCAGAGCCGTCGACTCCCAGATCTGAGAGTGTTGCGATAACCGCGTTTTCCAGTCTGATCACCATATCGCGAATGCCCAACCCCGCACGTCGCAAGTCGAACAAGGTATAAACGACAATTTGACCGGGACCATGATAGGTCACCTGCCCGCCACGATCAGATTCAACTACCGGGATAGCCGCTGCGTTGAGTATGTGTTCGCGCTTGCCCGATTGCCCAAGTGTGTAAACGCTCGGATGCTCAACCACCCACAGTTCATTCTGAGATGCCGAGCCACGGGCGTCGGTAAACGCTCGCATATCGTTCCACACTCGGGTGTAATCCCGTAAACCAAGGCGTTGAATATTCAGAGTGTAAATTTCACTCGCGGCTCCTGTTTGAGCGCGACGTATATACGTTCGATTTGCGCTTGATTCAACGCTGTGAAATGCACGCGTACCGACATGTATTTCTCTTTACTGCTCAGCGTTGTCACCACTTTGGTTGGTGACGCAGGCGCAAGGTGCGGGGTAACAATATCGACAATAAGCGATTCAAATCCGGGCTCGTTCAGCCCCATTGCCTTAACGGAAATGGCCGCCGGGAATTTTATCAGGGACGCTTCCCCGTCTAGACTGGTGGTTGCCACTTACTGAAAATAGCGCATAATCGAGTGCTTCATGCGTCTTAAGATGCCGCCTTCTTCCACTTTTTGCAAGGCCAGCAACGGCACTTCACCTATGACTTGATTGTCAGCGGTGATCACAGAACGACCGAACTCTTGACCGATTCGCGCCGGGGCTTTGATGTAGCTGCTCAGTTCAATTTGGCTGTGCAATGTATCAAACGCATCGCGCGGCAACGTAACATACAAATCTTCTGCAACGCCCAGTTCTATTTCTTCGGATTTTCCCATCCAGATGCGCGCAGACTGAATGATTTCACCGGCCTCATAAATACGCTCGGTTTTGAAAAAGCGAAACCCATAGTTGAGTAAGCGTTGGGTTTCCGCCAGCCGAGTTTTATCGCTTGCCGTACCCAGAACGATACTTGTGAGTCGCATGTTTTCGCGTACTGCCGATGCCACCAGACAGTACCCGGCAGCTTCGGTATGCCCGGTTTTCATTCCATCAACCGAACCATCGCGCCACAACAGTTTATTGCGATTATTTTGCTCGATATCGTTGTACTTGAAACTTCGCTGCGAATACAAAGCGTAGTGAACCGGAAAGTCCTGAATCATTCGTCTGGAAATAATCGATAAGTCCCTGGCTGTCGTGTAATGCTCAGGATCGGGTAAACCCGATGCGTTCATAAAATGGGTGTTGCTCATTCCCAATGACTCGGCCATGCGATTCATCATGGATACGAACCCCTGTTCACTTGCAGCAACATGCTCTGCCAGTGCAACGCTTGCATCGTTACCCGACTGAACAATGAGTCCTCTCAACAAGTCGCCGATAGTGACGGTTGTGCCCGCTTCTACGAACATCCGCGAACCCGGCATCGATTGCGCAAATTCGCTAATGATCGCCAGATCGGATTCGTTCAACGTACCCTGCTGTATTTCAGTGGCGACCAGATAGGCCGTCATTAACTTGGTAAGGCTCGCGGGTTCTATGCGCATATCCGGGTTTTTTTCAGCCAGGATTTCACCGCTGGTATTGTCGATAAGCAGAAAACTGTTTGCCGACAACTGAGGTGGCGCAGGCAACGGCGCAGCATGAACTATGTTTCCAGCAACGATAGCGCCGAAAACCAACCCAAGAACAGGGAAACAACATCGAAGAACACGTAAAAAAGTCACTGAATAAATCTGCATTTGCAATTAATTAACTGTTGAGTCTCTTCTAATGCGCACAAGAGCGAGCACGCTATTAGTGTAAATGATTTGACGGCCACGTATCGAGCCTTAATTTTTCACTGCCTGTTTGGTATAGCTGTCAATCCCGATACTTGCCAGCGATTCCAACGTATTCTGAAGAATATGCCCCTGCTGAAACGGCCCCATCTTTACTCTGAACAAACCTTGTTCAGAATCACGCTCTATGTAAGCGGGTAAACCGGTTTGCTCATCTACGTTGTCAATGAGTGCATGGGCATTGGAAGCTTGTGAAAACGCTCCTATCTGAATGTAGACATTATCGGTGTTCGGGGTTAACGACGACACCCTCGTATCGGTTGGGACATCCATCAATGCTGCAAGTTCAGGTGGCTCAGACACAGCCGCATCGTTCGGGCCTGATAAAACCCCTTCGCTGCTGCCAGATAGTTCAACGAATCCATCTTCGCTTCCATCGACGCTGATAGAGTCGACGGTGTTTACGACTGTCGCCGGTTCATCGGCTACCGGGCCGGAATCGAGAACAGCACTGGCATCTATGGTTCTAGGCAACGGTACGGCTGCCACCTGCGCTTCCACGACGACAGGTGCAATGCCCGAGGGCTGATTCAACTCAGCCTGATTCGAGCCAGCCTCAGTCGACTTAGAGAAGGCCCGCGCCACATTAAGAGCCGATTCATCCGGATTTTCTTCCACCAAGTGCGTGGAAAGCGCATCTACCCGCACATTGGCTGTGCCTTTTTCGACCATGTCGAGTTCTTGCGCAGCCGTAAACGACATGTCGATAATTCTGTCGCCGACAAACGGACCGCGATCGTTCACTTTCACCACTACCGAGCGATTGTTATCCAGATTGGTGACGCGAACGTAGGTCGGTAGCGGCAAGTGCTTGTGGGCAGCTGTCATGGCATACATATCGTAGACTTCGCCACTGGATGTTTTTCGACCATGAAACTTCCTGCCATACCAGGACGCAACACCCTGTTCGGTAAAATTGGCCGCAGAATCCATCACGTGGTAGCGCTGACCAAATACCGTGTAATGCGCCATATTTCCGGAGCGTGATTTAGGCAGATTTTTTACGAAGCTCGGCACGCCTACACCATTGTCTTGTACTGGCGTTTGATTAGCCCGCGGACCAAACAGTCCGTTACTGGCGCAACCGCTCAATACGCTCAGCGATAGACACACGCCGACGATTAACCGGCATTGCTGCAGTATTGACATGGTTCGTTGAATTTTAATCATGGCTACTCTTTGTTCTGTCATGACAGCGCAACACTTTATTGGCCGATTGGCGTTTCGCTGTATAGAGAAAAGTGAACCAACCTTGCGCAAAAGGGCCCGGCTGGCGTGAGTAAACTTGCGCGACTACTGGACTCGCGGTGCTTTGAGTTTTTCACTCAACTGGTATACCGCCAGAGCGTAAAGCGCGCTGTGGTTGTATCGCGTAATCACATAGAAGTTGGTATAGCCCACCCACGCTTCTTCGCCACCTTTTCCTTGCAGATTCATCACGCTCACTGGTTTGTCACCGCTCACCTCATACCCCAGATTAGCCAATGTTTTCGGCGCTATGACAGGTTTTAATGACTTACGCTGCAATTTTTTCAGCTCAGCCCTATCCGTAGCTTTTACGTCCAACGCTTCGACAATTGGCTGACCGCGCTTCCAACCGTGAACGCTTAAATAATTTGCCACTGAACCTATAACGTCGGGAATACTGTTAAACAGGTCCCGCTGACCATCTTCATCAAAGTCAATCGCATAATGCCGATAGCTACTGGAAATAAACTGTGGCCAACCCATTGCGCCAGCGTAGCTACCTTTAACGGCAAGGCTGTCCCACTGCTCGGCTTGTGACAACACCAGAAAC
>CAKZUP010000207.1 GCA_937922945.1 uncultured Granulosicoccaceae bacterium | reverse complement strand
GCCTTCACTCAGGCCTCGGAAACACAATCGATGTCGACTTCAACAGACAGCGGACCTGCGATTGGCCAGGTTAAGTACGAGTTGCCACACAATTTAGGCACGTTATCGATGCAGATGCCGCTTCATTGGGTCGGTGGGCGTACGGAAGGTGTTGAAGCTCTGTGGATTGATCAGCAAGGCAGTCCGTTTAAGGACAACGTTACCCTCGTTATTCGCAGTGGCAACAAGGTCTCAGACTCGGAGGCATTGTTGGATAAATCGGTGACTTCCATAGTCAACAACACTGAACATACCGCCGCCTCAGCAATAAGAAGCAAAGAGAATGGACGCATGTTCGATCTCAAGCGCGTAGCAAACGGGCTGGAAATCACACAAACGAGCATGATCATCTACCGGGAGTCTGCCGACAAAAGTTACCTGCTGATACTGACTTACACTCGTCCTATAAACTCCGAAACCGTGGATTTCAGCAAGGTAACCGTCGGCTGACCCAGGCAGCCATCGGTTTCTTCAGCGCGTTGCAACCGGCATAGAAATTATCGCCAGATAACATCACTTCTTGTAATGCGCCAATCCAGATTGGTGCCTTCTCCGACTCTCATTGCGCCCACTGTATTGTTGACATCAAACACGCGCACATCTGCAGCGTCAGATGCCACTATCCAGGGCCAGCCAAACGGCACGTCCTCACGATCGAGCTTTTTGAACGTGATGTATTGGCCGTCAGGCGAATAGCTTGGTACGAGCTCGGCCGTATCGGTCCAGGCAGTGAGTCGCTGTCGTGTGTCGTCTTGCAGGTTCAGGGACACGAGCTGGCGATTACCCGAATACACCAGTGACTGACCATCGGGATGAATATCGATACCGTCGATGCGTGTGTGCAGTTCCGCGATGGGTGAGCTTACGAAGGTGCCGTTTTCCAGAAGAACACGTGACAGGTTTGCTCCATCGACAATTAACAAATCGCCATTTGGAAACCAGTCGAAGTCATCGACGTATCCGAGGTTTGCAACCGGGACTGATCCGCTTGAATTAATGTCGAGAATAACCAACGACTGTTCAAAATCATCGTCTTCATAAACCCAAGCGATAAGCGAGTTGGAGTTTGGCCCAAAGCGTGGCGGACTCTCTGGTTTAAACGGGAATGCTGAACTTGTTAGGTCAAAACTGTTGAGATTTTGGCCATTGGCATCAAATGTCCACAAAAAGAACTCGAAGCTCGAATAAGTCATGATCGCAAAGTGCGACTCATCATCGGAGACGGCGAACGACTCAGCGTCACCAAGATCCACCGCATCAGGCACGGGTACAGCACTCAATGCACCCGTGGACAGATCGAGACGCTGCAACTCGCTCACACCATCGTCGTCGCGGATTCGGTATAGCGAGCCAGTGAGCCCTCGGTTCACGCGGCCATTGACGCCAGGCAGGCTGCCCGGTTGAGCTGCGCGAGGGGTGATGGTTTCTGTCCACCGGCGGCCTTCCAGTGGCCAAAGGCGAGCTGGTTCAAGCGAGCCGTCGTCGTCGCGAGAGAATATCGGGCGAACATTTTGCGCTGAATAGCTCGGTGGCGGTAGAGCAACCGACAGTGCGTCCAGTGGTACCACCTGAGTCACCGGGCCGCTGGCAATAGGCACGAATTCGCTGCCGGTAATAATCGGAAATTCAGAGGTTTCAAAGCCAGTGAATGATACTGCGCCTCCGCTCAACCAGCCCTCTGTAACAATCAACTCGTCGCCATCCGGAGAGAAAATAGGCGCATTGATCCGCGGTTCGTCGTTAGCATCGCTTGAGGTGATGATTTGTTCCAGCCCGGTACCGTCAATATTGATGCGCCAGACTGTGGCATCGCGAAAGTCCACAGTAACCAGAAACCCGGACGCATCGGTGACCATCTCAAATATTACGCTGTCGCCGTCGGGCGAGACATCAAATTCGCGCGGGGTTCCGGGAATGTTGCCAAGGTTCGCGATGGTGTCGTATCGAAACGTGTTGCGCTCGGCTTCAACCGCAATGTCGCCGTTAATCTCGAAAATGAGTCGGTTGTCCGGCAGCCAATCGAAGTCGCCGATGCCTTCCACACCTTGAATGAGTTGTTCACCGTCTCGAGACCAGACCGTAAGATTTACCTCGTCGGCGGTGCAAACGGAATCCTCATCCCAGTGTGCTGCTATGGTTTGCCCATCTGGCGAGAGCTTGGGCGCACCGTATATATCTTCCTGAACCTCGAAGCCTGCGACCGCCAGGCCGGTTACCGTATCGTGAATAGACACGCGGTCGAAGCTGGTGAATTCCCGCCCTCGGCAAAGTGGATCATCGGCAAATCGAACGCTTTTGTGCAATGTGGCAAACTCACGCCCGTCGTCACGAGGTCGCGCACCGTCATTTGTGCCAACGACGGTCGTCCTACCGCTGTCGAGGTTGAAGATTTCAGAGTCACGTTCGAGCCAGAGGTAGCCTTGCAAGCCCCCATTGGTATTAGACACCGTGGTCGAGCCCTGTGGAAAGTCTCCCGACGTTGTGGTGCTTCCCTCGTCGTCTGAGCCATCATCAATACAGCCCGCAACAAAGAGGCATGCGAAGGAGATAACAACGGCGTTTAATCTTTTCACTGGAAATCCTTTTTAAAAATGCGACTTGAAAGTAGCAGATAAGCATTTGCGATTTTGCATGAATGCTGCGCACACTGGTGCTGGGTCGCAAGCTGTCGGCTAAGGTTAGAGTCGGTAATGTTCTCTGCTCAACTGCGTGCGTTACCAGGCGCTCACCTTGTAACGATGCAGGAGGTATTGTTGAAGTCGTCCTCCAACACCACGCTATCAGCGCCACTGGCGCACTGCATGGCAAACGAATCTATGTACTCTGACATCAGATCGCATACTGCTTGCTCTGTCGCACGATCGGAAGAACCAATTGTTGAGTAGCTGAGATTCAGCGACTGGGGCTCGTCGATAATCCAGCTTGCATTAATCGACGGTGTGCCGCCGCGCCTTATGTCAACCGAGAAATACTCTTCGACGGGGCGGTTATAAATGTCATTGTTTAGTTCCGCCTCCAGACCAATGCTTGTCGCACTGGATTCGACGCAGGCCACTGCGAGGCTGCCTTCAAACTGAATGCTACGGTTGATGGAGTACGTTTTATCGCAAGCAACGAGCAAAAGTGTCGATAGGCAGGCAAGTAGTGTTTTGTATGGAACCGTCGTATGCATAGTATCCAGATGTATATGTGGCTTGTTTGAAAAGTTACCACACAACCGTCAGGTAGGAAACATTACCGTGAGCGTGGCGCTTGACACGGACCACGGGCATATCCGACATTTTGATGCTGATAAGCATTTGCAGCAATAGTATCAAGCTTTTTTCAGCTCAGACGCTGTTAACCAGGGCGTCGATGGCCGTACTCATGCACAGAAACCTAGCCAAAAGTTAGTCTACAGCGCACCACAGCCAAAGCAATTATCAGTTACAGGCCGAATTTTTCACCAAATTACCCTATCTGGGTGATGAATCATCACGCATAGAAAGTTAACACTGCGTTAGGAAACTGTTCGCTCTCTTTCTGATAGTTGTTCTTTTTTAAGAGGGTTTTTATTTAACAATAGCTAATCAAGGACATTCTCTACTATGCGCAAATCCAAAACGATTCGATTACTGCTTATTGCAATTACCCCGTTTATTCTCACTGCAGCCTTTTCATCATTTGCTACTGCCAACACGCTAGGAGCATGTGTAAAAAACAATAGTGGCAACATCAAAATGGCTGATACTGCAGGCGATTGTAAGAAAAATGAATACTTCATTACGTGGAATGAACAAGGCCCACAAGGCCCACTAGGCCCGCAAGGCGAGCAAGGTCCAGCGGGTAATGATGGTGCTCAAGGCCCGCAAGGTGAACAAGGTCCAGCGGGTAATGACGGCGCTCAAGGTCCGCAAGGAGAACAAGGTCCTGCTGGTAATGATGGCGCGCAAGGCCCACAAGGTGAACAAGGCATTGCGGGTAATGACGGTGCGCAAGGTCCGCAAGGTGAACAAGGACCAGCGGGTAATGATGGTGCCCCAGGCGCGGATGGCCCAGCCGGAACAGCGAATCTGATGACGAATGTTGCGTCCGTAAGTGGCTTGGGCCCCTCAACCTTTGGCACGGAGGAGATTCTCGTTGCTATGTGTCCAGTCGGTGATCTACTAACCGGTGGAGGTTGCGTCTCGGTGTTACCGGAGCCTTATCAGCATTCAGCCATTCCACAAACAGCCGGTGCGATTGGTGGTGAGTACGAGTGCCGTTTTCGTTGTACAAAACCAACCGGTTGCGGCAGAGGATTTATCGAGGCTTACGCGATCTGTTTGTCTTACTGATTTTATTCGTGTTTAAAGAGCCGCCACTTGCGGCGATCTTATAACGCCAATCGGAAATGAGCGAAAGATTTTTTTCGCTCATTTTCATTAACGACTTAAGCGGCCAGGAACCTAGCCGACGGCAGCTGTTACCATTATTTCCACTTGAAAATCAGGCGTTGCCAAGCGAGGTGATTCAACACACGCTCTTGCTGGTGGGTTATTGGTATCAACCCATGCATCCCACACGCCGTTCATTTCGGCGAAGTCGTCCATGCTGGTTAACCAGATAGTGGCAGAGAGAATGTTCGCCTTGCTGCTCCCACCTTGCTCCAGTAATTTCTCAATCGCTTGAAGTATGTCTGTGGTTTGCTCACTGATGCTTCCGCCTGGGGCGTTCTGAGCAACCTGACCTGCAAGGTAGACGGTGTTGCCGTGCACAACGGCCTGACTCATGCGATTGTTGGATTCGAAACGAGTGATGCTCATGATTTTTCCTTTTTATAGAAGTTAAGCTTTATTGGAAGCTACGCTTGTTCTGCTCTAAAACAATGGCTGGCAGCATAACCTAATTTGAATCGGCTGATTTAGCTACTAACGGCAAGCCACCGGGTAAGCCTGCGGCAATTTAACGCGAGTTGTCGACAACGGTGGTCACACCGGTTTCCAGCGCGAGGGCACACAACGAACCACCCCAAACCGCCCCACGATCAAGTGGCACCACATTCGATACGGCAAAGCCTGGATGCGCACTCCAGTGACCGAATAAAATTCTGCCTTCAATGGGTTTGCGTTTGGGTACGGCATACCAAGGTACTAACCACTTGGGTGCTTTCTCTGGTGAGTTGGTGCATGAAAAATCGAGTTCACCTTCGCGGGTACAAAACCGCATGCGTGTAAACGCATTCACCGCAAACCGCCGCCGACGGTGTTTGCCAAGCTTGCGACTCCATTTCGCTGGTTTGTTGCCGTACATGCGGCTTAAAAATTCCACGTACTTGGTTGAGCGCAGGGCCGTTTCAACTTCGCGCGCCATGTCTATGGCTGTGTCTAAATCCCATTTCGGGTGTATACCGGCATGCACCATGGTCACGTTTAATTCATCGCTGCGATGCAGTAACGGGCGTTGTCTTAGCCAATCGGTCAGCTCGGGTAAATCATCGGCTTTAAGAATGTCGTTTAGTGTGTCTCTGCCGCCGCTTGCGCGAATGCCGTGGATAACCGCGAGTAAATGCAAGTCGTGATTGCCCAGTACGCAAATAGCGTCATCGCCAAGTGATCGAACAAACCGCAAGGTTTCCAACGACTGAGGTCCGCGATTAATCAGGTCACCAACAAACCAGAGTTTGTCTGCGCCTGGCGTAAAGTGCACTTTATCGAGCAAACGCTCTAGCGGGGTAAGGCAACCGTGTAAGTCGCCAATAACAAAGGTTGTCATGCGAGTAGCTAAACAGCAAACGGTGAGGGCGTGCGCACGTACGGCAGCCGTATTAATGCAGAGTGTGTGGTGTCGATAGCAAAAATTCGGCTATCGGTGCTTTAAATTCTTCCCCATCGTCAGTTACCATCAGGTATGCACCGCCCATGGTTCCCATCGATGTTTCCAGCATGGTTCCGCTAGTGTATTGAAAGCCCTCACCGGGTTTAAGATGGGGTTGTTCGCCAACTACGCCGTCACCGTGAACTTCCTGAACTTTGCCATTGGCATCGCTGATAACCCAGTGCCGGGTGAGTAGCTTCGCTGCCACTTTTCCCACATTTTGAATGGTAATGGTGTAAGCGAACACATAACGATTGTTATCAGGATCGGATTCTGATTCTATGTAAAGCGTATCGACATCAACGTTGATGCCATCACTTTTATCGCTCACTGTTGTATTGCTCACTGTCGTATTAGGCTCCGTCACAGAGTCGATCTCGGCCGCAAAGTAAGCCCTATGGTAGCATTTCCGCAAGCAACATAAAATCAGCCAAACTTAAGGTTTCTGCTCGTGCCTGTGGGTTGAGTCCTGCGCTTTTCAATTGCTCTTCGCTAAGCGTGTTTTTAAAGTTGTTGCGCAAGGTTTTGCGTTTGTTGGCAAAGGCCATACGGGTTGCCTGTGAGAGTTTTTGCACTTGTTCGGCGGAGGGCGAGTTCGCGCGGGGTGTCAGCCTCACAATAGCCGATTGCACCTTGGGTGCTGGTGTGAACGCGGAAGGTGGCACATCGAACAGGTGATCGATGTCGAAACAACTTTGCATCAACACGCTGAGTCGGCCAAACGCTCGGGTGCCAACGGTTGCACTTAGGCGATCAACCACTTCTTTTTGTAGCATGGCATGAATGTCGGCAACGTGCTCGCGAACATCTAACAGGTTCAACAGTAACGGTGTGCCAATGTTATAGGGCAAGTTGCCAACAATGCGCAGCGCATGTCCATTGGCGAGTTCCGGCCAGTTAACCGAGAGGACATCGGCTTCGTGAATGGTCAGGTTAGTTAACTGGCGTGCTTGCAGTTTTGCAATCAGGTCGCGATCGATCTCCACCACCTGCAATTGATCAACCCGATCGAGGAGCGGCAGGGTAAGGGCACCCAAGCCTGGGCCAACCTCCAGTAACGTATCGCTTCGCGCTGGTCCTATGGCATCGACAATGCGATCGATCACCTGCGCATCGTGCAGAAAGTTTTGACCAAAACGTTTTCGGGGTTGATGCTTCAAGTAGAGGTTTGCTTTTGTTGTGTGCGTGCGAGTTGTTCGGCCAAAGCCAACGCTGCGTTGAGGCTTCCCGAGTCAATATTGCCTGTGCCAGCTTTATCCAGCGCGGTACCATGATCTACGCTTGTGCGGATGATGGGCAAACCCAGAGTAATATTCACCGCCGAACCGAAGCCTGCGTATTTTAGAACCGGTAAACCCTGATCGTGATACATCGCAAGTACCGCATCTGCATCGTTTAAATGGTGTGGTGTAAATAAGGTATCGGCGGGCAGGGGGCCAATAAGGTTTAACCCTTCGCCACGTAGCTTATCAAGGCAAGGAATAATGATATCGAGTTCCTCTCGGCCAAGGTGCCCATCTTCACCGGCGTGCGGGTTAAGCCCGCACACAAGAATAACGGGTTTACTTATCGCAAAACGGGTTTGTAGTTCGTTGTGAAGCGTATGTAATACACGAGACAAACCCTCATCGTTTATCGCCGCTGGCACATCGCTTAAAGGCAGGTGAGTCGTTGCCAAAGCGACACGAAAGTCGCCTGCGGCCAACAACATAACCGGATCGCTTGCGGTTTTATCCGCCAGATATTCTGTGTGACCGGTAAACGCGATACCGGCATCGTTAATAATGCCTTTGTGCACGGGGGCTGTGACCATGGCGTTAAACGTGTCTTGGTAACAACCACTTGCTGCTATATCGAGAGTCGAGAGCACATAGGCGGCATTGTTTTTATTCAGAACGCCACTGGTAACGCTTTGCTTTAATGGCACATCCAATACACACAGTTCACTGGCTGCATCGGCTTTTGGCGCATGTTCAGCGTGAAAATCACGCAAGCTCAATGGCAGCCCAAGTTCTGCCGCGCGTGACGCCAACAGGGCTTTATTACCGATGGCAACCAGTTCGTATTCGCGTGGTTGTTGCGACAACATGGCGCACAAGTCTGGCCCGATACCAGCTGGCTCGCCGGTTGTCAGTGCTATGCGCAACATGGTTTGATTATCAACATGAAATGGTGCAGAGCAGGCTAGCTGCGCACTTCAATAAACGATTCGTCGCGTAAGCGTCTTATCCATCGTTCTGTTTCCTGTTCGATTTTGCGTTGTCGCAATGCTTGCTCTGCTTCTGCCTTCTGCGATTCATTGGTGGAGTCTCGCTGACGTCGATCAAGCACTTCGAGAATGTGCCAGCCAAACTGAGTGCGAAACGGCTCACTGACATTACCAGGTTCGAGTCGGCCTGCCACATTTTCAATAGCCTCTGGCATTTGTCCTTGTGCAAACCATGGCAGCTCGCCACCTTTGGATGAACTGTTCGGGTCTTCGCTGATCTCAAGGGCGAGGGTGGCAAAGTCTTCGCCGTTTTGAATGCGGCGTCGTACTTCAGTGAGTTTGTCTTGTCCGTTAGCCGACTCACTGGCGATAAAAATGTGTCTTGCCAACGTTTCTGCACGAATCGACTTATTCTGATCGCTCTTGTCGGTGAGTTTGACGATATGAAAACCATTCTGGCTGCGCAGCGGTTCGCTGATATCGCCAACAGACATCGTGACTAACGCCGAAGACAGGAAGTCGGGCAGTTCCTGTAACTCGCGCCAGCCTAAATCGCCGCCTTCCAGTGCTCTGGCGCCATCAGAGTCGGCGGCAGCGACTTTCGCAAAGTCTTGCCCAGCGCGAAGTTTTGCAAGTACCGCGTTGGAGCGTGCCAGCGCTTTTTGTACTTCGGCCTGTGCGGCAGAGGGTGCTACCGCCACCAGAATATGATTAACGCGATAACGTTGTTGTTGTCCGCTTTTCTTTGAGGCGGAAATGAAGTCGTCTATTTCTTGCGTTGATACGCGAATGCGTGACTGTACATCGCGTTGTATGAGCCGACTTAGTAAAAGTTCATGTTCGATAGAGCGCCGGTAGTAGTCATAATCAATCCCTTCACTGGAGATTACGTCCCTGAATTGCTGCAGGCTCATGTTGTTGCCTTTGGCCACTTGTTCTATGGCTTGATTAACACTGGATGCATCAATAACAATACCGAGTTTACTAGCATGTTGGCGTTGAATCTGTTGGTCGATCATGCGTTCGAGTACGCGATCACGAAGGATACTGTCTTCTGGTAAGTCTTGGTTGTTACCCCTGGCCTGCAGTTTCAAAAAATCGACTTCACGAGCTAGTTCACTGGACAGCACAACGCCTTCGTTAACCACCGCAACAATGGTGTCGATGACCACGTCTGCTGCAAACACCCGGCTGTTTGAGAGCAGGGCCGTGCAACACAACACAAGCACAACAATAGATTTTTTCATTCGTATTCGTCTCTGTATCCCAAAATGGCATTTTCAAGCAACGCGCCGTAACTTTGCCCTAATGGTGCTAACCCTTTTAACACGAGTTGTAGGTAGAGTTTGGTTTCATGATCTTCACCATCGTCGGCAATGTAGCGTCTGGCGGCAAATCGAAAAGCCCAGCAGCAACTATCGTATTCCACACCCAGCAACGATTCCAGGCTGCGATCGGCATCGAGCGAGTAGTTCCAACGACTTGCAATACGCCAGCTGTTCGCTATTGGCCATAGTAACGAAAAGTCGAGTTGCTCGGTTTCTGCGCTGCTGCCGGTGTTAACGGTTCGATGGGCAATGTTCAGAATACGCTCGTCGTCGGGGCGGTAACTGAACAACACAGAACCCCTGACCGTTGAGTTGTTATCGGGGTTCCATTGCATTTGTCCGCGCGCAGACCACTGCTTGGGCAATTGGGCCGATAGTTCGCCAACAAGATCTGATGATGTGCCTGTATCGATGCTATCGCCTTCAAGTGACACCCGTCGATCATCAAAATAAAGCACCTGGCCGATACTGCCGCGCAGCATTTCACCACCGGTCTCACCGTCCAGAAAGCGACTGGTTACAGCCACCGATAATTGATTGGCATCGGCGACGCGGTCTGCGCCGGAAAATCGATTCTCGCGAAACAGCTGCGAAATGCTGAAATCGAGCTCGCTGCTATCGAACAGTGGAATATCATTCTGATTCGCGTACGGGACCCGCAGGTAAAACAGCCGTGGTTCCAGCGTTTGTACGGAGCCTTTATCGTCTGTTGCCCGATCAAAAAATAATCCGCCGTCTAGAGAGAACGTGCCCAGCGCACGGCTTTGCCGCGAACTTACATCCGGGTCGCTGTTGTTCAACGAGTAAAACGAATAGCGGTAACTCGCGGCCGGGGTAACGAACCACGAATCGCCTGAAAACGGCAGAGATAATCGTGGTCGGATATCAAAGCGAGAACCTGTAACAGAGTCTGTGCGATCAAAGTAAACCAATTCTGCTTCGGTGGATGCGCGCACCCCCAGTTCATCTTTTGGCGTTTCCCATTTTGCCGTGAATTGCGGCAGTCGCTGATAGGGGCGCTCATCCACTGAAATCGTGCCATCATCCGAGCCGGCTTCATCGTCCGTGATGGTGTCGTCGACCGTTTGGTAAGACTGCAATCGGGCCAATGCACTGAAATTGCCGCGCTTATAAGAAATATCAGCGCGTCGATCGAGGTGAGTAATACTGGCCAATTGCAGGCTATCGCCCAGATCGGTGAAGTAGTCTCCATCGCTGACACGGCTAGCGTTGATTTCAGATGTCCAATATGAGCCGAACGAGCCTTCGTGTCGAACCTGCGAGAACGTACGTTTCTTGCCATCCAGTGCCCGATCGTTCATGTACTCATGTTCGAACGTCCAGATACCCTGACGATTCAGGTAACGCAGTTCGGTTTGCAGCTGAGTACCACGTTCGGTGGTAAAGCGCGGAACAAATGTCGCATCCAAATCGTGGCGAATGTTCCAGTACCAGGGCATGTGCAATTCGAAACCGGTACTGCCTCCGCGCGCCAGAATGGGTGCAAGAAAGCCGGTTTTTCGTTTCTCGCTAATTGGAAAGCTGAAGCGTGGTACCGCCAGTATCGGCACACCCTTGAAAATAAGGGATAAATTTTCGGCCGTACCAATGCCTTCATCCGGGTACAGACGCAGTTTTTTGGCTCTGATGAACCAGCTTTTATCCCCGGGTGGGCACGAGGAATAGGTCGCACCATCGAGCGTAAAGTGGCCAACGTCGTTGCGTTCCATATGACTGGCGCTGCCGGTGGCCCGGTTTCCATTGATATCAAATTCGTAGGTGGAATCGTCTGTGGCAAAAACGTTGTCGTCCATATCGATAACGGCATTGTTACTCTGCATACGAATGCCATCGGCTTCGAAGCTCAGTGCGCCATTGATTGATACTTCACCCGTGACTGGATTGTATTGAGCATCTTCTGCGTTCAGTATCCGGTTCTGGTAGGTGATACTGGTGTTGCCGTTTAGCGTCACGACGCCATCCTCGCTCACCACGGTATCGGCCTCGGCCACAACCTCTTCGTCAGGATCGGTAATGACGGCGTTGCCCGGGGTGTACTCAAACGTAGGCACCGGGCATTGAAATGCCCACGCAGGCACGGGCGCCAGACAAAGGCCGAGCAGCCCTACAGCAATTGGAAAGCGACGAGTGATGAGGGATCCATAAGTGTCATTACATAACAGGATCATAGACCGGTTTTGTTTTAAACTAAAGCGTCTGCCCTCAAGCGCAACATTCCTTTTCCACTGTGTCAGAAACCCCTCAGTCTTCCACGACGAATTTGCCCGTCCATCCGAGCTGGCAAACGCTGTTACAAAATGAATTTGACCAACCTTATATGACCGAATTACGGGCGTATCTGGCCGAGCGCAAGAAAAAGCGCGCAGTGGTGTACCCGCATTCCAGTTTGTGGTTCAACGCATTTACACTAACGCCGAAAGACGAAGTGAAAGTGGTTATTCTGGGGCAAGACCCTTATCACGGTCCCGGACAGGCCCACGGGTTGAGCTTTTCAGTCCCGCAAGGAGTACCCATTCCACCGTCTTTACTGAACATTTACAAAGAGATAGATGCAGATTTGGGCGACGGCGAGGGCCAATTGGTTGCGCGCAGGCAAGGCTGTCTGACCGGCTGGGCCGAGCAGGGTGTGTTTTTATTGAACAGCGTACTCACGGTGGAGCAGGGACAGGCCGCCGCACATCAGGGGCGTGGTTGGGAAACGTTCACCGACAGCGTTATTGCGCACTTGAGCGAGCATCGGGAGCAGGTGGTGTTTTTGCTGTGGGGGAGTTATGCGCAGAAAAAAGGCCAGGTTATCGATGCAAAAAAACACCTCGTGCTCAAATGTCCGCATCCTTCGCCTCTATCTGCCCACCGCGGATTTCTAGGTTGCAAGCACTTTTCCAAAGCAAACAACTATCTTTTAGAGAACGGCCAAAAAGCGATCGACTGGTTTCAGGTGTCCTGATTTAACCGGCAAGGCCTGGGCGTGGCGATGCGCCCACGTAATTTATTGGTCGTTTTTTCAACGATGCTATCTGGAAAAGTAAGGAAAGGGCTTTATGCAAAACACTCATGGAATGTCAGTCTGGCCGCGCAAATTGTCGCTCATTGTGGTTGGCTTGCTGTGCATTACGCTTGGTTCGAGCCTGGTTCAGGCGTCTGAAACCGCGCTGCTAAACCGAAGCGATGTGCGTGACTACATCGAACAGATTTCGCAAGAGCACAATCTTGATGCCAATCATCTGGCCAACCTGTTTGCAGAGGTTGAGTCAAACCAAACGGTTCTGGATGCCATTTCCCGACCGGCGGAAAAGGTTTTAACCTGGGCGCAGTATCGCCCTATCTTCCTGAAGCAGAAGCGCATCGAGGAAGGCCATAACTTTATGGAAGAACATAAGGTGCTGTTGGCCACCGCCGAAAGTCGTTTTGGCGTGCCGGCATCGATAATTGCAGCCATTATCGGTGTTGAAACGTTTTACGGAAAAATCACCGGCAAGCACGGTGTATTGGAATCGGTTGCGACGCTTGCGTTTGATTATCCACCACGATCAAAATTTTTCACCTCCGAGCTAACCGAGTTTCTGGTGTTGTCACAAGCCGAGCAGTGGGACAGCCTTGCCGTTAAAGGTAGCTACGCTGGCGCAATGGGTTGGCCACAGTTTATTTCCAGTAGCTATCGGCATTATGCGATTGACTTTGATGAAGATGGTCAGCGGGA
>CAKZUP010000206.1 GCA_937922945.1 uncultured Granulosicoccaceae bacterium | reverse complement strand
AAAATACAAACCCTGGATGCTGCGTGTTTCTAACGAAGAGCGTAATCCGCGCGGGTCAAAAAAATCATATTCAATCGCGTAACCAGGGCGCGTTATATGCGCGTTTTCAAAACCCTTAATCGACTGTACGTAAGCGATTTGCACATCGAACGGTAAGCTGGTTGAAATACCATTGGGATACACTTCGTGCGTGTTTAGACCCTCAGGTTCTATAAAAATCTGATGAGAATCTTTATCGGCAAATCGCACCACTTTATCTTCTATTGAAGGACAGTATCGCGGCCCAACTCCTTCTATGTTTCCTGAGAACAAGGGTGAGCGGTCGAGCGCACCGGAAATAATCTCGTGTGTTCTGGCATTGGTATGAGTGATATGACAATGCACTTGCGCTGGGTGATCGGTAAGCGATCCTAGATAAGAAAACACCGGGCGAGGATCATCTCCGGGTTGCGCCGCCAACTCGCTGTAGTCGATTGTGCGGCTATCTATACGAGGCGGCGTGCCGGTTTTAAGACGCCCGGTTTCCATGGGCAGTTCACGCAAGCGCATAGCCAGCGTTTGCGCAGGCGGATCACCTGCCCTGCCAGCAGACTGCTGAGCTTCTCCCACATGAATTTTGCCAGCCAGAAAAGTACCAACGGTTAACACAACGGTAGGGGCTAAAAATCGCACGCCAAGCTGCGTCAAGACACCCGTGACCTTGTCATTCTCGATAACCAGATCATCAACGGCTTGTTGAAACAAGGTTAAATTAACCTGGTTTTCAATAATGATACGGATGGCATTACGGTACAAAGTTCGGTCGGCCTGCGCGCGAGTAGCCCGAACCGCTGGGCCCTTACGCTGATTTAGTGTGCGAAAGTGAATACCCGCTAAATCTGCAGCTTTAGCCATTGCACCGCCCAAGGCATCGATCTCTTTAACCAGATGCCCCTTGCCGATGCCACCAATGGCCGGGTTGCAACTCATCTGCCCTAGCGTTTCAATGTTGTGGGTGAGCAATAATGTTTTTGCACCAGTACGTGCAGCCGCCAGAGCAGCTTCGGTACCGGCATGGCCGCCGCCGACCACGATAACGTCAAATTGAGTGGGAAAATCCATGCTGCCAATACCTGGCGATGAGGTTAACCGGATTATAGCGCGAACTGTCTCACACTAACTGCGAACCGGTTAGAAAGCCGGGAATCTGAGCCGGATTCAGCAAAATGCCTGTAGTACACTTTTAGCTCAGGCGATTTTTACCGTCAACTGTACTTTTGCTTAGATTTTCGATAGGCGTCTATTCACGGTTCTAGCTATGAAAGGAAGCACAACCAGAATTGCAGTATTGTTCGCCTGCTGGTGTGCTTTAGTATCCTGCGCCGACTCCACTCCTCCCACCGAGGGCCAGAACAACTCAACCAACTCGATAAAAAGCGCGATAGCTACACGCGTTCCAGTGGATATTAGAAGTCTGGATAGCGCAGGCCTTAGCGTTTCCATTACCTTAAACGATAAAACCTTTACTGCTAAAGGCAGCGATCATCCTAGCGGTGCCTGGATGATACCCATTGAAATAACCGCAAACCGACAGCACACCGTTAAAGTCAGCTGGTTTCATGGTGAACACCTGTTAATGGAAGAGTACGCAACGGTTTACGCAAACGCCAACAAACCTCAAATCGTGTTCGAACCGAGTTACTTTATTACCAGTGGCTATCCACGGCTGGATGACGATTGCGATGGCATTTCCAATTACATCGAAATTTTGGCGGGCGAAGAAGCCGGACCCACTAAGGAAGAACCCGGAACTGAATGCACTAACATCACCAGAGTAGCTGAGGATAATGCAACGATTCTCTTCGCCACTAATTTTTGGGTATACGATGACATTGAAAATCTGCCTGTGAATCGGTTAGAGCAACGCTTTAACATTACCCAAAGCAACGACACAGTGAATAATGTTATTCAGCTAAAACTCGTTGGAGAAGAAGAGTTAGATGGCATTCCAAAACATAACCTGCAATTATTGCTAACCGATAATCCAGAATCGCCAAGAGCCTTGCTGTTCAGCTCCCGCAATGGGCTTTCAGGGCAACCGGCGGATGATTTAGATGGCAGATGCAGAACACAGGACACCATTCAAATCTTGTGTCAAATCACCATGGATTGGAAAGAAAATCAATGGTACCAACTGACATTCGCCGAAATCAGCCCCGGATTATGGCAAGCATGGATTAGCGAAGAAGGCTCTGAGGAGAGAATCATTATCGGGTCTATCGAAACCGAAACCAATATTGCCTGGTCTCACGTTGTGTCTGGATTTTACTACGCTGGGCCCAGGTTGCCACGCGACTGCTCACCCGAATTACCATTAATTTCTATGCAGCTAAGCGATGTCCGGTTGAACGATTTCTTCACCCTACCCGCGAACAAAACCTTTCAGGGAACCTGCCTACAACACGGTAGCGGGTGGAGTGAAGGCAAACGCGTTATAGGAGATGAAACTGTGTATTCGTTAACGATCGGTGAACCTTAGAAAGCAACACTGTATAGTTGTGTCATAACAGACAAAAGACTCGTTGCAAATGGATAACCCCGACTCAAAACATAAGCCGCCGCGCCACGATAACGGCTGGACAGTTCAGAGAGAACGTACCGACGATGTTGTGAATCAGGCTATTGAGCGAATGAAGTCTGGCTCGGTGGTTAAAGAGAAGCGCGCTCAGCGTATAAAATTCATCGGTATTACAGCCGCAGTTATTGCCGCATTATTCGCGTTTTCTCAGCTTGATTTTGTCTATCAAAAACCGGTTAGTGAAACGGCTGCTAATGGCGATATCGTTATTACGCTAAAAGCGGATCATGCCGGACATTATCTTTCGAAGGGGTTAATCAACGGCGAACCTGTGCGCTTTCTTGTCGATACCGGTGCAACTCGCGTATCGATACCCCTAAAGGTTGCAGAAAAACTCGGCTTGCCGCTTGGCGAGCAATTCAAAACCGTGACTGCCAACGGGTTCGGTACT
>CAKZUP010000205.1 GCA_937922945.1 uncultured Granulosicoccaceae bacterium | reverse complement strand
CTGGATGAAAGCCGGGAACCCAGAATTTCGAGGTTCGGCTTTAACGCATCTGTTGCCCCTGCGCTCGGTTTTTATGATGGCTTCTTTGGCCCCGGAATGGGGTCGTTTGCATCGGTCGCGTTTGTCACTTTAAGGGGGTTGCCCATTCGAATTGCTACAGCCAATGCGAAACTACTGAATTTTTCCAGTAACTTTGCAGCGTTGGTGTACTTCATTTTATTCGGTCAGATATTTTGGTTAGCTGGCGTGGTCATGATTGGTGGGCAGACGCTTGGTGCGTACCTTGGAGCTAGAACAGCACTGAATGCCGGTGCAAAACTTATCCGCCCCATTACTGTCATCATGTGCTTTGCCATGAGCATCAGTTCTTTGTGGCGTCTTCTATTTTCTGCTAATTGATGTTTGCAGCCCGGGCGTTATGAATGTTGAGTCAGTGCCCAACTAACGTGTTCTCTTAGGTTGGCATTATCGCTGTGCAATCTTGATAACAGAGCCTCTTTCACGCGCTGATTTGTTGGTGCGTTACCTAATGCAATGGATATGTTCCTGAGCCAGTTCCAGTAACCAATGCGTCGAATCGGAGAACCCTGCATACGGTCCAGAAATTCGGTCTCGGTCCAGGCGAACAAATCGATTAACGTGGGTGCGTCGAGTTGGTGTCTGGGTTTAAAGTCCTCCACCTTAGTTGGACTTGAAAATTTGTTGAATGGGCAAACAAGCTGACAATCATCGCATCCGTATATCCGGTTTCCCATCGCGCTTCGGAATTCTTCAGGGATGACACCATCGAGTTCTATGGTGAGGTATGAAATGCATCGTCTTGCATCCACTTTGTAGGGTGCAACAATGGCGTTTGTCGGGCAGGCCTCCATGCATGCCGTGCAGCTTCCACAGTGATTGTTTTGCTGTGGTTTATCAACGGGCAACGGCAGGTCGGTATAGAGTTCGCCCAGAAAAAACCATGAGCCGGTTTTATCTCCCAGTAAATTGCTGTGTTTGCCAATCCACCCAAGCCCCGCCTTTTGAGCAAGGGCTTTTTCCAGAACAGGCGCGCTATCAGTAAACGCGCGATAGGAGAATTCGCCAGTGCTTTTACTTATTTTGTCAGCCAGTTTCTGAAGTTGACGGCGCAACACTTTGTGATAATCACGACCAAGTGCGTAACGAGAAACGTAGCCAAGTTCAGCATTTGATAACACGGTTTCAGCATCGGTTGCATTGGGTGGAAAGTAGTCAAGTCGAACTGAAATGATACGGATAGTGCCGGGCTCTAGCTCGGCGGGGCGGCTTCGCTTGGTGCCGTGTTTTTCCATGTAATGCATCTTTCCATGGAATCCATCTTTGAGCCAATTCAGTAAATGGGTTTCGTGTTCACCCAGATCGGTATCGGTAATTGCACAGGCGCTTAAGCCTAGCTGTTGCGCCCAGCTTTTTATGTCCATAGCGAGTTGTGCTGCTTGCTCGGTGGTTAATGACTTACCCGAGTTAGTCAATTTTGTACTTGCCGGCTGATGAGTTGATGTTGCTCGACGTCATGCTAATCGGTTCGAGCGTTGGTTGCGTTAGTGACATCGGATGTATTCGAATGTTCGCCGAAGTGCCCGTTTTTATAGTAGATCAACGTGCCTGGCGTTCCTGCCCAACTTTGCCATGAAGCAACAGGGTTTCTAATCCAGCTACCGGTTGTGTAATGACCCAACTCATCGCTAAGCGAGCCATCGATGACTAATACTTCTTCACCAAGCGGATCAAGTTTAGGCCTGAAGCTGACCGAATCGAGCCATCGAACGAGCATGGAGTTGTTGCCATTGTGCATGTGTAGCGGCATGACTTCTGTATTTTCCACAGGTCCGGGAAGCCATAAGCTGTGCTCAGATAGATTAATGCAACGACGTTCCGTATCCGTCTCTGCCAGCTGTCCGGTGGCTAAATAGAATTCCAGAACACCGTTTGTATTTTGCTGTTTGTTGCGGCTGCCGGGAAACAGCGTGAAGTGTTGGTGTCGGCCAAATCGATCTCGAGGTTGTCGCAGATAATACGGGTGCAGGTACTCGGTTTCGTCATCCGCAACGATGCCATGCTGCACCAGCAATTCCAGCTCTTGCGCTGGAATCACAACGCCGTTTACGTCTGGATCGAGTCTGGCCAGCGCAGTCATTCTGGGCTGCACGCCAGCAATATATTCAAGTACGCACAGTGACAAGCCGGGAAGTCGGGACGGCTGCCAAACAGCGCTGCCTGCCTGCATTTGAACGCGCAGGCTCAAGTCTGCGTTGAGCGGCTCGGGAGGAGCGCTGAACAGCGCATCGATTAGCGCATCGTGGGGCTTTGCTGGCAATTTTGCTGGTGCACTCATATCCGGGATGATATCGCCTCGACGGTGGTTCGCGAAGTATAGTCAAGCAGAGGGCCAAAAATAACAAGGGATTAAATTGGTTCTGTGCTAATCTATGCAAATGGAGAACGTTTGGAGAACTTTATGGCTATGTCTACCCCGTTAACCCATCTCGAAACCCGGGTTTTGAACGCCATTGACGATCACATTAATCGAAACGGGCAATCGCCAACAATCGCAGAGTTGGCACTCGCGCTGCGGTTGAAATCCAAAGGAACTGTCCACCGATACGTCCAATCGCTTATCGAGAAAGGCAAACTCGAACGGCAAGGCACCGGCTGGCGTGGGTTGCGGCTAACCGGTACCGCTGGCTCTTCGAATGCTTCAAAATCGGCCGCCAAATCCAATGTCATCGATTTAGTCACTTTACCGGCCCAGCGTGTCACTTCCGGTGATTTCAAATTGCCGTTGTTGGGCAAAATTGCGGCGGGGCAGCCCATAGAAGCCATAGAAGATCAGGCCCATCTAGACTTGGCCGAATTCTTCATTGGTCCTGATCGCTATGCGTTGCGCGTATCTGGAAATTCCATGATGGATGTTGGTATTCTCGATGGCGATACCGTTATTCTGCGTAAAACCAGTAAAGTGCGTAGCGGGGATATCGTGGTTGCACTCATCGATTCTCAGGAAGCCACATTGAAAAGGCTGGGCCAATACAACAACGAGCGTGTTGAGCTCATTCCCGAAAACCAGTCAATGGAGTCAATGCACTACGCGCCCGATAGGGTGAGTTTTCAAGGTGTTTTGGTTGGTCAATTGCGCAGCTACTAAACTAATTCTTAAACGAGCCTAATTTACAAAAGAGCTTTAATTATAAAAGCCCCGCTACTATAAACCCGTTTTCTGAAACATAGAATCAAACATGAGCAAATTGGACAAAGACGCATTACACGCCTTGAAAGTCGCATTTTGTTATATGCCCAAAGCCATAGAAGTCAACGAGTTTGATTTCGCTGGCCGGGTAGACAAGGTTTTGGCAGATATTGAAACCGTACGTGAAATTCTGCTAATTAACGATACCGATCCCGACGAAGTGTACGGCGATATGAATCCCGACGATTCCCCGAACTCATCCTATTAAGTTTGAAGCTGGTCGAGTCTTGGCCCGCTACAGCATGAACTGAGGTTGGGCTACCTTTTTAAACAAGGTGAAAGATATGCAGGTGGAAGGAAGTTTTGAAGTCAATTTAAAACCAGTCGATGCGTATGCCGGTGGTCTGGATGGCAACAACCTCGCCAGGATGACGCTCGATAAAACGTTTCACGGCCCACTAGCAGGCACCAGTAAGGGCGAAATGCTCAGCGTTATGACCGGAGTTGAAGGCTCAGCAGGCTATGTTGCCATTGAACAGGTTCAAGGTAGTCTGGAAGGAAAACGGGGTGGTTTTGTGCTTCAGCACTTCGGTATTATGTGCAACGGTAATGATCGGCTAATCCTCGAGGTTGTACCAGGCTCCGCAACAGGTGCACTTGCAGGACTCACGGGCAGCATGAATATCATCGTGTCCGATGGTCAGCATCACTATGAATTTGACTATGAATTTGACCATTAATTTGAGTGGGAATTACCCGATTAACGTTGCTCTGGTCAATCACTGGTTTGTGGCGCTAGCCTGCAGCATGAGTCTTCCGTATTAGTCTGCCGAACTGGTCTTCTGTACTGGTCTTCTGTACTAGTCGAATAAATCGTTCACCCGTTTTGGTGCAATACACTCTGGTCCTTCGTTACGGGCCGAATTCACATAGTCACCCACCTCATTAATAGTCAGGGTGTCGTTTGACGCGGGCTGCATGAGTTGGTCTATAACGTTACGCTCGGTTGGCTGAATCCAGGCGAGGGCTTGATCGGGGGCGAGAATTACCGGCATGCGGTGATGGACTTGGCTCATGGATTCGTTGGCTGCCACGGTCACCACGCAAGTTTGTGGGTAGCTCGTGGGCTGATCTCCTGCTGGAGGCGGCGCAGGTTGGTACAGTGCAGCCAGAAACATCGCATTCGCATCGGCAGGTTTTATAAAATACGGAACTTTCGCTTTTCCATCTCGTTGCCATTCATAGAAGCCATTAATCGGTATGAGTGCGCGATGCTGAGCAACCAATTTTTTAAACGACGGTTTGTCATGCACAGTCTCGCTGCGGGCATTGATAAGCGGCGCGGAAAAGGTACCTGGTTTAGCCCAGCTTGGAATGAGGCCCCATTTCATTGCTTCATGCGAGGGTGAATCGTCTTGCCACGTCACGACATCCAGCGTCTGGCTTGGAGCAATGTTGAAGCGCGGGTCTCGGCTGGGCCAAACTTCCATGCCCAGCATGGCAAGTAGCAACCGAACACCTTCGTTATCGGATACATTAATTCGACCGCACATGGCGTTAACCTCATCGTTACCTACCGCTAAATGCTAAACCGGATTAGCGCAGGATGGAAGTAACGGAGTAATATTGCAGGCATGAATCTCAAAAAGCGTG
>CAKZUP010000204.1 GCA_937922945.1 uncultured Granulosicoccaceae bacterium | reverse complement strand
CCTGCAGCGCCAGTTCAGTCTGGAAGATCGAGATGTATACAAAGTCAACGGCCCGGTAAATTTGAACCGGTTAGTGGCCATACCCGACCAGATAGACCGGCCGGAATTAAAGTTTCCGGCATTCACACCGAATATTGTGCCAACGTTTAATCTGGAAATGAGCATCTTTGAATATATATCGGCTCGCTCCCCGGTGCTGTTTCACCATCCATACGAATCCTATATTCCGATTCTTGAATTAGTGCGTCAGGCATCGCTCGATCCGGATGTTCTGGCTATAAAGCAGACATTGTATCGCACAGGTAACGACTCCGCGTTTGTACAGTATCTGATGGATGCATCGCGTGCCGGAAAGGATGTGACCGTGGTTATCGAGTTGCGTGCGCGCTTTGACGAAGAGGCCAATATTAATCTGGCAACGCGTTTGCAGGATGCTGGTATTCAGGTTGTGTACGGTGTGGTCGGGTTTAAAACTCACGCCAAAATGCTGTTGGTGGTGCGGCGCGAGAAAGCCAAGTTAGTCAAATACGCACACGTGGGTACAGGTAACTACCACACCACAACGGCAAGGCTATACACCGATATCAGTATGCTCACGTGTTCCAAACGCATCACCAACGATATCCATAAAATATTTACCCAACTCACTGGTTTGGGAAAAACGCTGAATTTGAAAAAGCTGATTCAGGCACCGTTTTCATTGCACCATTTTGTGAAAGATAAAATAGAAGAACAAATCAGTATCGCCAAAGCGGGCGGGGAAGCTCGCGTGCTCGCACGCATGAATTCATTGGTTGATGCAGGGGTTATCGATGCGCTCTATAGAGCGTCACAAGCCGGGGTGAAAGTTGACCTTCTGGTACGTGGTGTGTGTATGCTGAGAGCCGGTGTAGAAGGGTTATCGGAAAACATACGGGTTATCTCTGTGTTGGGTCGATTCCTTGAGCACTCCAGAGTATTTTGTTTTGGCACAGGGGATGACACAACCCTTTACATCAGCAGCGCAGATTGGATGCCACGTAATTTTTATAACCGTGTGGAAATTGCCGTGCCGGTTGAAGACGATGCATTGCACCGCATAAAAGAAGAGTGTCTGGATATTTACTTTAAAGACAACCAGTACTGTTGGGAATTACAAAGCGATGGCAGTTACAAACGCTTAAATGAACCTCAGCAAGAGCCGTTCAGTGCGCAACAAGCGTTAATTGAAAAACACGACGCGGGGCTTGCCCACGGGTAGGGTTGCAAGTGGTGCAGGCCCTCAGGATTCAATGGTTTTGAGTTTAAAGTTCATCATTTGTAAACGATCGGCCTCGGCCTGTAGTTCAGCGCTGGTTAACGGGTTTTCTTCCAGCCATTCTTTATCGACGGCAACGCTTAACTGATTCTCTTTTACTTTCAGTTTAAATTGCTCCAGATTCACAGAGTGCCTGCCGCGATGCACCAGCACAGCTAGTCGCAATATGCTTAGTAGTTTTGCAACCCGAAGCCTTTCCGTTTTTTGTAGTACATCGAATGCACTGACATCAATTTTGCGTCGATGGAATCGCACCAACAAGGCGAGGTTTTTCTGCTCAGCCATAGAGAAACCGATTAAATCTGAATTCTCGACAATGTAGGCACCGTGTTTGTGGTATTGCGTGTGCGCCACCGCTTTGCCTATCTCATGCAGTTGTGCAGCCCAGGTTAGTTCTGCAAGATCATTTTCTTCATCGAGCCCCCAGTCCTTCTTTACCTGATGAAAAAAATGAGTTGCTGCACTAACAACACGCACCGACTGTTGTGTATCGGTACCATAGCGAGCTTCGAGGTTGCGAAGCGTCTGGCTTTGAATATCAATGTGCTCAGCCTTGCCGACCATATCGAAGATCAAGCCTTCTCTTAAGGCAACTGGGCTTGGTTTAAGGCTCTGTATTTTTAAGGTCTTCATTAGCGCATGCAAAATGGCAATGCCACCGGTGATCACGGCGGTTCTGTCCGAGCTGATCGATTGCAAGTTCAGCTTCTCAACGCTGCCGGCTTTATCAATCGTGTTAATCAGCTCTTTTAACGACTCGCGCGTAATGTTGCTATCACCCAGACCCAGTTCCTCGATTATTCGGGACACCGCTTTTATGGTGCCTGAGCATCCGGTTGCCTCACTCCAACCAAGATCAATATAGGCGCGGGCAATGGGGGTGAGTTCAACTTGCGCCTCTGTTGAGGCTTTTTTAATATCCGATGCGCGAATTTTTTTGTCAGTCAGGTATTTGTTGGTGTAGCTAACGCATCCCATATTGATGCTTTCCAGCAACTGCGGTTGGTAGCCTTTACCAATAATAATTTCGGTGCTACCGCCTCCTATATCCATAACCAGACGTTGGGCATCAGGGTCGGGTGCGGCGTGAGATACAGCGGAAAATATCAGTCGCGCTTCCTCTCGACCAGAAATAATCTCTATGCGCTTGCCCAGAATAGCTTGCGCCTCATCCATAAAGTCGTTGGAATTTTTTGCGCGTCGAAGCGTGTTGGTGCCGACCACGCGAACCTGTCTGATAGGCACACCGCGTAAACGCTCCGCAAATTGCCCCAGTGCATCGAGCGCGCGCTCGCGCGTTTGCTTCTTCAAGCGCTTCTCGCTATCGAGTCCGGCGCCAAGCCTGACGGGCACACGAAGCCCATCGATAATGCGAATCGAACTGCCTTCGGGTTCGGCTACCACCATGTGAAAGCTGTTGGAACCAAGATCGATGGCTGCGAATGAATTGGTAAGTGCTGTTACGCTCATGTGCTGTGTTTATCGGCTAGCTACAGAATAACCATAGTCAATTTTCTGGGCATAGGCCGCCGGTAACGCGGTTTAAACCAGCCAGATCGTTGTAGGTATTCACATTGGTGTAATGCGCTGCAATCATCAGATCGGACACCGCATTGGCCTGTGACGCCCCGTGCTCGATAAACACCGGCGCCCTGGGTTTGCCTACTCTTGTTGCATCGTTGATGAGCGTGCGAATATCAGCAAGTCCATCTTCACCCGCCACCAGTGCGCTGCGGGGCTCGTATTTTAAGGTTGCGTTGTTTAGATGCGTATCGTTCTCGGCTAAATAGGGCGGGTTGCTGATAATCATGCCAAGGCTGTTGTCGGCAAACACGTCAAGCCAGTTTGAACGAACAAACCCGATGTTGCTCAGGTTGTACTTAGCCGCATTACGTTGGGCCAAGCTTAGCGCAGCCATGCTTAAATCACTCGCCATAATGCTCAGTGCTTGTTTGGTGTCTGAACGTGATTGCCATTCATGTGCTATCGCAATCGCAATAGCACCCGAACCGGTACCTGCATCCAGAACGGGGCCTTCAAGGTTGCCAGTTAATGCATCCAGGGCAAGCTCAACCAGCCGTTCGGTATCTGGGCGGGGCACTAATACGTCAGGGCAAACATCGATGTCCAGCGACCAGAACTCACGATGGCCCATAATGTAAGCGATGGGTTCGCCTTGTTTGCGTCTCTGTGTTAAACGTTCTAATTCGTTAAGTTGTGGTTCACTCAGAGCGGTGTCGGGCCAGGCGTATAGTTTGGCGCGGCTGCAATCGAGCACGTAACACATCAACAGTTCTGAATCCAACGATGCTGATTCGTATGCGCTTAACTCCTTGCGGGCGCGTTTTAGCCACTGCGATACCGTTGTGTGACTACTGATAACGATTCACCGTACCTGTTCGACTGGTTTGCAGATCAGACACAGGCGCAACGGGATTATTCGCCAAACTCAGCGAGTAGCTGTGCCTGATGCTCGGCGATGAGTGGGTCGATAACTTCTGATAACGAACCGGTCATAATCTCTTCGAGTTTGTATAGGGTGAGATTTATACGATGATCTGTCATACGACCTTGAGGAAAGTTGTAGGTGCGTATACGTTCTGAACGATCACCAGAACCAACTTGCAAGCGCCGGGATTCAGACTGCTCTTCCTGCTGTTTACTCACTTCAATATCGAGCAGGCGGGCTTGCAGTAATGCCAGCGCTTTAGCCCGGTTTTTATGTTGGCTACGTTCATCCTGGCATTCGACCACTATGCCGCTGGGTACATGCGTGAGTCGTATCGCCGAGTCGGTTTTGTTTACGTGCTGACCACCCGCGCCAGAGGCACGAAACGTATCGGTTTTGATATCAGCCGGATTAATGTCTATTTCTTCAACTTTGTCTACTTCGGGTAGTATGGCAACCGTTGCAGCAGAGGTATGAACCCGGCCTTGTGATTCTGTTTCAGGCACACGTTGCACGCGGTGCGCACCGGATTCAAATTTTAATTGTGAAAAAACGCTGTTGCCGGTTAAACGGCAAACCACTTCCTTGTACCCACCATGATCACCACTGCGTTCGGTAATGATCTCACTGCGCCAGCCTTTAAGCTCTGCAAAGCGGAGATACATGCGTAGCAAGTCTCCGGCGAAAATAGCGGCTTCATCGCCACCGGTACCGGCTCTGATTTCCAGAAAAGCGTTGTACTCATCACGTGGGTCGCGCGGCAGCAGGAGCGTTTGCAGTTCGCTTTCCAGCTGTTCAAGTCGACTTTGTAATTCCGGAAGCTCCTCAGCGGCCATCTCGCGCATGTCCGGATCGCTGTCTTGAGCCATCTCTTTTGCGTTGATCAAACTTTCGTTGGTTTTCGAGTATTCATTAAACGCATTAACGATGGGTTCAAGCTGGGAGTACTCACGTGAGAGGTCACGAAACTTATCCTGATTGTTTATGGTGTCTGGTTCGCCCAGCAGCGCCGCAATTTCTTCGTGTCGCTCAGAAACGCTTTCAAGGCGCGCTTGTATCGAAGATTTCATTTCTCAGGTGTGTCCAGATCGAGCAGTGATTTGGCTGCATCCAGCAGTTGGTTATCGCCGTGTTCCGCAGCTTGTCGCATGCGTTTTGTTGGCGCGTGCATAAGCTTGTTGCCAAACGCATGGGCGAAGTGTTCAAGTACGGCCTGTGGGTCTTGACCTGCCAGCAGTTGCTTACGACTTTTTTCCAGCAACTGCTGCTGCGTAAACTGCACTTGATCGCGATAAGAGCGAATCATATCGTTAGCACCCAGCGCTCGTTGGCGCTGCATAAAGCGCTCAACTTCGTTACGCACGATTTCTTCTGCCTGCAAGGCTGCGGCTTCACGGCTTTTACGGTTTTCATCAACAACGTTGTTCATGTCATCGACGGTGTAAAGATAAACGCCGTCAATGTCGCCAACCTCCGGCTCAACATCGCGCGGCACCGCGATATCAACGATAAGCATAGGCCGGTAGCGGCGGGCACGCATGGCTGATTCAATAGCGCCTTTTCCAAGGATGGGTAAAGGTGCGCCAGTGGAGCTGACGATGATATCTGCAGAGGCGAGGGCGTCGTTCAAGTGACTCAGTTCAATGGCGTTGCCATCGACCGATTCTGCAAGCGTTGCTGCACGGCTGAATGTTCGATTGGCAATGGTTATATTGCCGATGCCATTGGAATGTAAATGCTGGCTTGCCAAAGCGGTGGTTTCACCCGCGCCAATAACCAAGGCAGAATGTTCTTCCAGATTGGCGAATATTTGTTTTGCCAAGGATACCGCCGCAAACGCAACCGAAACAGGACTGCTGCCAATGTCGGTATCGGTTCGCACCTGCTTGGCCACAGAGAATGCGCTTTGGAATAGTTGCGACAACTCCGAACCAACGGTGCCGACTTCGGCTGCATCGCGGTAAGCCTGCTTCATTTGCCCGAGTATTTGCGGCTCACCGAGCACCAGCGAATCGAGCCCGCTGCACACGCGCATTAAATGGCTCACGGCTTTGCGGTCGGTGTGAGCAAACAGGTGTGGTAGGAACTGTTGATCGGAAATATCCAGAAAATCGTGCATCCACGTAGAAACCGGCTTCGTATCCGAGCCATGGATACCGCAATAGATTTCGGTTCGATTGCAGGTCGAGACTATCGCCGCTTCTTTGACTTCGGCCACATCTTTCAGGTTCTGGAGCGCCTCGGGGAGGCTATTTCCGTCGATAACCGCACGTTCTCGAATGGCAATCGGAGCGGTGTGGTGATTCAGGCCTAATGCGATCAATGACATAGGGCTCCAATTCTAACAAAAGTTGGCATTTTTCCGTCTAAATAGACATAGTGTTTTGATTGGAGTGCCCGTTAAACTATAAGACGGGTGGTGAAACTGATGAAATCGGCACATTGTCGTAGTACCACTACTGCGGGAAATTTAACCAATCGCACTCATTCACATCGTGGAGAAGGTATGAGCAGGACAGATTCAAGGGGGTTGGCAAGCCAGGGTAAGCGTGCTGGTTTGTGGTCCAAAACGTTGTCTGGCATGGTCGTGCCTTTGGTGTTATTCGGCTGTGCGGCCGGTCCAATGGCGCTAAAACCGGCCAATGCTCAGCAGCAACCCACATTCCCCGAAGACCTGGCCGATAACCGAGCGCAGCTCATGTATGAGCTCATGATCGCCGAGCTGGCTGGCCGCCGTGGCTATCTGGATGTGGCCACCGATGGTTACTTGCGGGCCGCCAAACGAACCGACGACCCTCGTGTCGCTGAGCGTGCCACCAAGCTCGCCGTTTGGGGTCGAGAGTGGGATAAAGCGAAAGAGGCGGCCGATCGTTGGCTGGAAATCGAACCCGATTCCGGTGAAGCGCGCGAGTTGCTTGCGCAAGTGCTTATGCGTTCTGATCAAACCGAAGGCGAAGCGCTTGATCAGTTTGCCAGTTTGGTCGACAACGCCGAAGACCGCGAGGTTGTGCTGAATGATATCTACATTCTGCTATCTCGCGAATCTGATCGACCTGCCGTGCTTGCAACCTTAAAAGGTCTGCAATCGCGGTTTCCAGATGAACCTCAAGCGCACGTGAATGTGGCGCGGTATCTACTTCAGCAAAACGATCGTGATGCTGCACTCATCGCCGTTCAACAAGCGTTGGAAGCCGACCCACAGCACGGTGAAGCGCTGCTAATGCGCGCCCAGATACTCAGCTCTCAAGGCAAGCCTGCAGAGGGCCTTTCTGATATCAAAACCGCTCTAGACAACGATGAGGGCAACTTAAGTTTACGCATTGGTTATGCACGGCTGTTGGCTGATGTGGGTCGTTATTCAGAGGCCAGTGAACAACTGGAGTATTTGTTTGAGAATGCCGATGGCAACGCCGATGTGTTGTTGTCGATTGGATTACTCGCGTTGGATTCAAAACGCACCGATGCCGCAAAACGTTATCTTGAAGCGTTAAAAGATACTGGTGATCATCGCGATCAGGCGCACTATTATCTGGCGCGTATAAGCGACCAACAACAAGACTTCGAGCAAGCGATTAGCTACTACGAGAAAGTAGGAGAGGGCGATCTGTATTTATCTGCGCAGCTACGTTCTGCCGAACTCTATGCGGCATCCGACCAGGTCGATCTTGGTATAGAGCGTGTTCGTTCGTTATCGTCGTTGCTGCCAGACCCTGCAATGCAACCCATACTCATCACGGCGGAAAGTCGCATGTTGCAGGATGCAGGTCGAAATGAAGATGCGTTTGGTGTGCTCAGTGAAGGCTTGCAAAAGTATCCATTAAATGGTGAGTTACTCTACGCTCGTGCACTGGCTGCCGATCGTATTAGCGATACAGACACACTAATTTCAGACTTGAATAAGCTCATTGAAGCAGAACCGGATAATGCAAATGCACTAAATGCATTAGGTTATTTTCTTGCTGATGATAATCAGCGACTCGATGAAGCTGAACAGTATTTAGAGAGAGCCATGAACTTAAAGCCTGATGATCCGGCCATTATGGATAGCCTGGGTTGGCTTCGATTCCGTCAGGGTAATAGCGAAGCAGCAATACGATTGCTGGAGCGAGCCTATGAATTATTACCCGATGGTGAAATAGCTGCACACCTTGGTGAGGTGCTTTGGGTAAGTGGTGATAAGAGTGCTGCCAGATCAATCTGGGACAAAGCTTTATCGCTTTCACCGGATCATGAGAAATTGATAAACACCATGGAGCGGTTAACTCAATAATGTTGCATCGCTTTAATTTTCTCGGCAAGCTAATGAAATTGGCTTGTGTTCTTGTGGCTGGCGCATTGGTAGCTTCATGCCAAACCAACACACCGAAGATAACAACCGACACGGCTACTCAACAACAAGCATTGAGTAGCTTAAATGTGTTTAGTGTTTCTGGTGGGTTGGGTGTCTGGACCGATAAAGAATCCATTAGCACACGCATAACATGGCAACAAATCATGGATGATTTCAATCTGGCTATTAAATTACCCGCAGGCCTGAATACCGTGAATGTTAGCCGAACCGCTGGGCTTGCCACCGTCCGTAATGGCTCAGCGGAGCCGGTATCGGGATCATCGGCCGGTGTGCTAATGCAACAGGCGCTGGGTTTGGGCATTGCCGTGCCGATTGATCAAATGGCGTTGTGGATAAAAGGTGTGCCTGGGTCGTCTGCAGAAGCTATCAAATTTGATAGTGAAGGACGATTAGCCAGCATGGAGTACATGGATGAGCAGCGCACACGTTGGCGAGCCAAAATTCTGCAATATACCGTGCATGAAAATGTGTACGTACCGGCAACCATTCTCGCCACTGGTGGCCCATACACCGTCAGGTTGACGTTAAAAAACTGGAGTAAGCCGGATCCTTCCGAGCTGCAAAGCAAGGTTGTTCAGCCATCTGCGTCGAAAGGGCGGTTAAAAGTCCCTGGTCGTTGATTAATAGTTGCAATCATTGACCGTTCAATCATTGACCGTTAGTTAAAAAGGCTAATTTTGGGGCGTTAAAGGGCAATAAAGCCATAAGAATATGTGAATTTTTGAACAATCCCTTGTGAAAACGTTGTAGTGCTTTAAATTCAATTTGGAACATTGGGTCTTTGCCCGTTAAGATAGCGGGTTAGTAAAAACTGAACCGAGGCGTTAATTACTTGACGACAAACTGGTTGGCTCCGGCCAAGATTAATCTTTTTCTGCATGTAACGGGGCGTCGTAGTGATGGCTATCACACGTTGCAAACTGTCTATCAGTTCATCGATCTGTGTGATGTGCTGCAGTTCTCTGTGCGCGAAGATAACGATGTTCAACTGATCACCGATTTCAATGAGGTTCCAGCCGAAGAAAATCTGGTTATCAAAGCGGCCCGAGCCTTACAAGCGCAATCGGGTACGCGTTCCGGAGCCGATATACGGCTTACTAAACGCATACCGACAGGTGGTGGGCTTGGTGGTGGAAGTTCTGATGCTGCTACAACGCTCGTTGCCCTGAACGAATTCTGGCGGTTGGGTCTGAGCATAAAAGAGCTTGCTGAAATTGGTGTATCGGTTAGCGCCGATGTGCCGGTTTTTGTGTATGGCCAAGCCAGTTGGGCGGAAGGAATCGGTGACAAACTCACACCGGTTGCACCCAAAGAGCCTTGGTACTTGGTGGTTTGCCCACAGGTTCAGGTGTCCACGGCCGCATTATTTAATCTGCCGGAATTGACACGCAATACAAGCCCCATCACAATACGCGACTTCATGGACGGTCGAACCACAAATGTGTTCGAGCACATTGTGGTGGCACGATATCCGCAAGTACGAGCAGCGTTGGAATGGCTGACTCAGAACAACCGGGGCGTTCGCGCAAAAATGAGTGGCACGGGCAGTTGCGTGTTCAGTCCTTGCGAAACCGAAGAGCAGGCGAAGGCTTTGAACGAGCGTTTGCCGGAATCCATGACAGGATATGTCGTAAAAGGGCACAATGCTTCCCCTTTATATGACTTTTCCGGTTAAGATGCACCCCGCGGTTTTTGTGGTTTGCGTTGGTCGTTGAGCACGTAAAATAAGAACGGCAAAAAAGTAGTAAAATAGCCTTATCGGCAATTGTTGTAGAAAGCATGCTTAAAGGTAGCGTGTGTACGAAGAAGCATGTGCAGGAGTAGTGAAGTAGTGCAAAGCAGCAGGTCAGTATGAAGGTGTTGTATAGCGTTACATATTGAAATGGAAGTACTGAGAATTACTGAAAAGTTCAGTACCTAGAGTAAACAGTAGCTAGAGTAATCAGTACCTAGATAAAGATGGGCCGTCGCCAAGCGGTTAAGGCACCGGGTTTTGATCCCGGCATTCGGAGGTTCGAATCCTCCCGGCCCAGCCAACATTAGCCTGTACGTCACTATGAATGATCGCAAACTGATGATCTTTGGCGGTAACGCCAATCCTGTTCTTACCCAAAATATCGCCTCCTATCTTCATCAGCCCATCGGCAAAGCGTCAATGTCGCGCTTCAGTGATGGTGAAACCTCGGTTGAGATACTGGAAAATGTGCGTGGTGGCGATGTCTTCATTGTCCAGCCTACGTGCAACCCAACGAACAATAATCTGATGGATCTGCTGGTCATGGTCGATGCCATGCGCAGAGCATCAGCCGATCGTATTACCGCTGTTATTCCTTATTACGGTTACGCTCGACAAGACAGGCGTGTGCGTTCTGCACGAGTGCCCATTTCGGCCAAATTGGTAGCCAACATGCTGAGTGTGGCTGGCGTAGACAGAGTGCTAACGGTCGATTTACATGCTGAGCAAATTCAGGGCTTTTTCGATATTCCGGTCGATAATGTCTATGGTTCACCGTTGCTGTTGCTGGATATCTGGCGTAACAAGTACCCGAATTTAATTGTCGTTTCACCCGATGTGGGCGGTGTTGTGCGAGCCCGAGCGGTTGCAAAACAACTCGATGATAGCGATCTGGCCATTATCGATAAGCGCCGACCGCAGGCGAATCAAGCCCAAGTGATGCATATTATTGGTGATGTGAAAGACCGTACTTGCGTCATTATCGACGACATGGTCGATACGGCCGGTACGCTTTGTAAAGCTGCCGAGGCGCTTAAAGCGCATGGTGCGAACAGAGTTGTGGCGCTTGCCACTCACCCGGTATTATCTGGCCCAGCCATTGCCAATCTGGAAAACTCCATGCTCGACGAGCTGGTGGTAACCGATACCATTCCGCTCTCGGAAGAGGCACAACAGTGCAAGGTAATTCGGCAATTGTCGGTTGCTGAGCTACTCGGTGAGACCATTCGTCGAATTCATGAAGATGAGTCGGTTAGCTCTGTTTACATGGACTAAGGTTCGGGCACCACAGCGCGGTCAGTTGGCCACAAGTACAATGAATTACACACTTTTTACCCCCTAAGTTCGATCATTTGCGGTTTATTAGCCCCGGCGGTTGTTGCCCGGGGAATATACCGTTATAATCCGTCGGCTTTGCCTGGTCGCGGGCAAAAGCAGGACTGCATTAATTCGAATGCAGCCCATTATTTGGAGCAAACGACATGTCAGACGATATTAATGTCCAGGCCACGTCGCGCAGCGTATTAGGAAAAGGTGCGAGCCGCCGCCTGCGTCGTGAAAATCTGGTACCCGGTATCCTTTATGGTGCCGATGAAGATCCGGAGCCAATTAACCTTAAGCACAACGAGGTTATCAAGCATCTGGAGAACGAGCTTTTCTACTCACAACTGCTTATGGTGAGTGTGGATGGCAAAGAGCCCATTCGAACCGTTTTGCGTGACGTTCAGCGTCACCCGCATAAACAACAAATTTTACACCTCGATTTTCAACGCGTTGTTGCTGGTGCAGAACTCACGCTAACGGTAGCGCTTAACTTCATTAATGAAGAAACTTGCTACGGTGTGAAAACCGAAGGTGGCATGATTACTCACAACGAATCAGAAGTGGGTATCGCCTGTTTGCCGCGTCACATTCCGGATAACCTGGAAATCGATATGGCTGAGCTGAAGATTGGTGATTCGGTTCACTTGTCTGACATCAAGTTGCCTGAAGGTGTTCGTCTTACCGATCTAACCGAAGCCGGTGATGATTCAGACCGAGCGGTTGCTTCGGTTATTGCATCACGCAAGACACTGGAAGAAGAAGATGAAGCGGCAGCAGAAGCAGAAGAAGCTGCGGCAGCATCTGAGTCTGATTCAGACGACGAAAAGAAAGACGACGAATAGTTCCGTTCACGACTAACGTCTTTACAAGCGTCAACCAATTAGGTTGGCGCTTGCATAACCCCTCCATTGCCTCAAGGTAATTGCCGTGCCAGGTGAAGCCGTTCAATTTGACATGATCGTTGGGTTGGGAAACCCCGGCAGCGAACATGAAAATCAGCGCCATAACGCCGGTTTCTGGTACCTCGATGAACTGGCTCGCGATTTAGGCGCAACATTCTCACAAGATAAAAAATCGTTTTCACTGCATGCCAAAGCCACATTGAATGGGCGCTCTGTGCATTTGTTGAAACCGTACAACTACATGAACAACAGTGGGCAGGGCGTTGCCGCCATTGCACGGTTTTTTAAAATTGACATGAACAAAGTGCTGGTTGCTCACGACGAATTAGATTTACCGCCGGGGCACATACGCGTGAAAAACGGTGGTGGGCATGGTGGCCACAATGGCTTGCGTGATATTGTTTCTCGCACCGGCACCAAAGACTTCTGGCGTTTGCGCATTGGCATCGGGCATCCGGGGCATAAGTCGGCTGTGTCTGGCTATGTATTAAAACGCGCCAGCGCAGAACACCAAAAACTGATCGACGATGCCTTGTACCTGGCCATGCGAGAATCAAGAACACTCATCGATGGTGATATCAACGTGGCGACCAAAGCATTGCACAGCCACAAACCGGACGTTAAAGAATAATGGGTTTTAAATGCGGCATTGTTGGCCTGCCCAACGTGGGTAAATCCACGTTGTTCAACGCGCTAACCAAAGCAGAAATAGCAGCAGAGAACTATCCGTTTTGCACCATTGAGCCCAATGTGGGCATAGTGCCGGTTCCCGATCCTCGTTTGGATGCGTTGGCAGGCATAGTGTCGCCACAAAAAATTCTGCCCACCACCATGGAGTTTGTCGATATTGCAGGCCTGGTTGCCGGTGCGTCTACTGGTGAAGGATTAGGGAATAAATTTCTGGCCAACATTCGCGAGACTGACGCTATTGCACACGTGGTGCGTTGTTTTCAAAACGACGACGTAATCCATGTATCGGGCAAAGTGGATCCATTGGACGATGTGGAAACCATCAACACCGAGTTGTTGTTATCCGATGTTGAAACCATGGAAAAAGCGATACAGCGCATTGCCAAGCAAGCAAAGTCCGCGAACAAAGAGGCCATTGCAGAAAAAGCCTTTATGGAACGCGTGAACGCAACACTGGGTGAAGGTAAGCCTGCCCGAACGGTTGAATGTACCGAACAAGAGCAAGCCTGGATAAAGCACTATCACTTGCTGACAGTAAAACCAACCATGTACATCGCCAACGTGGATGAGGAAGGCTTTGAAAATAACGCCATGCTCGATACGCTGGTTGCGCGTGCAGCAGAAGAGAACGCGCAAGTGGTTGCCGTTTGTGCAGCTATTGAAGCTGAAATTGTGCAGCTGGAAGACGAAGAGAAGGCCGAGTTCCTATCTGAAATGAACTTGGAAGAGCCAGGGCTTAACCGAGTAATACGAGCCGGCTATGATTTGTTGGGATTGCAAACCTTCTTCACGGCGGGTGAAAAAGAAGTGCGTGCCTGGACGGTTAAGCAGGGTGCAACAGCGCCAAACGGAGCAGGGCGTATTCACACAGACTTTGAAAAAGGTTTTATACGCGCGGAAGTTATTGCCTATGATGATTACATCGCGAATAACGGTGAAGCCGGTGCCAAGGATGCGGGTAAGTGGCGGTTGGAAGGTAAGGAGTACCTGATGCAGGAAGGTGATGTTGTGCACTTCCGGTTTAACGTTTAGGTTTTGGTCGCGGCCTAGATTACGTAATTTCAGGACTAACTTCTTTGCAGATTCGAGCGCTGTCTTCGGGAGTAGGTGGCGGTTTCGTTGGTGAATTGCCGCGTTGCATGGGGTTCTGACCCGTTTCAGCGTCAAAATGATCACGATTTTCTCACTTCGCTCGTTTCTTGGTTGACAGAGCGTGTGAACGCAGCGAAAATAG
>CAKZUP010000203.1 GCA_937922945.1 uncultured Granulosicoccaceae bacterium | reverse complement strand
GTGTCGATGCTTGAAGGCGGGTATTCATTACCTGCGCTGGCCAGAAGTGCCAGCGCACATGTGCGTGAGTTAATGGGAATGCGTTAGCGTTACGCGCTGAATTGCTTTTTAAACGCATCGGTAAACCGATCAAGGTCGCTGGCTGGTAAAAAGTTAATACCTGCAGCCGCTTTTCTTCCACCACCGGTATCGAACTGCCGACACAGTTCGTCTGCACCGGTGCGATTACTTAACGGTGCTCGCACACTCACCTGATAACCATCACCGGGTAAGGTGCTGAGCATCGCGTGTGCACGAGTCGGATTCTGTTGTGCCAGGTCGTTTGCAAAAACACCGCTAACGCGCCGCGCGAAAGCCGCTTCGGGGAACACAAATACGGCCGTAACATCATCGGCGCTTATCGGTTTGGTGCTCAGTGCCTTGTCCATGTCGCTGTTATAACCTTGCTCCAGCTTTTTAAACGCCGCCTCTTCTTCGATAAACGCAAACGGGTCGGCGTAGGGTTTTACTTTTTCGTACAGGTCCGCTGGTGGAAAAAACAGATCCTCCAGATTGCTGCCGTAGCCGTTGTAATTGAGTAATGTGCCTAAGCTTTGTAATTGATCAAGCTGATCATCGTTAAGCCCTAAGGGTTCTGCTGCGGTACGGGCTGCAACAAACAGGTTGTCGCCAAATGCGGCTGTGACTGCCCAAGGCAAAAAAGCATTGTTTAGTTGTTGGTTAACGATAAGCCCGGTACAGGTATTGGCATCGGTATCGATGTGAGCTTTCAGGTGCTCGCTATCAGGAATCTCACCAGCGAAATGATGGTCGTAATAGCTCACCGGAATACCGGCTTTCAGTAGCGGTACCAAGGCATCACGGTTTTTATCCATGGAAATATCCAGCACGGTTGCGCCGGAGGTGTTATCCAACGGGATTTGCTTAACCAGATCGATATCGCGCTTTACACCGGTTATCAACACGCTCTCGCGCGGTTGCTGAAGGCGCAATTGGTGCAGTGCGCAAATGCCATCGGCATCACCGTTGAATACATCGTAGTGTGTCATGCTGTGTTCCTGATACAGTCGCGAACCAAAGCGGGTCCGTGATAAATGAGGCCAGTGTAAAGCTGTACAAGATCTGCACCAAGTTCACGCTTTCTGGCAGCGTCAGCACCGCAACTGATACCGCCCACGCCAATTAAGGCGGCTTTTCCATCAAGATAACCCGCCACTGCGGCCAACCGGTCGTCAGCCAGGCTACGCATTGGCTCGCCACTTAAACCGCCAGCTTCATCTGCATGTGGGCTGCCTGCAACCGCTGCGCGTTCCATGGTGGTATTGCCGGCGATAACCCCATCCATATCGAATTCAAGCGCGGTTGTGCAAAAGTCATTGAGTTCTTCGTGGGTCATGTCGGGTGCAACTTTAACCAGCAGCGGTTTGTATGCGCCGTGCTTTGTGGCCAGATTCGCTTGTGCATTCTTTAATGATTCGAGCAGGGAACGTAAACGCTCTCCGTGTTGTAAATCGCGCAAACCCTGTGTGTTGGGTGATGACACATTCACCGTAATGTAGTCAGCGGCGGCATAGACCTTATCAAGACAAATAAGGTAATCATTTTGTGCGTCGTCGAGTGAGGTGCTGGCGTTTTTGCCAATGTTGATACCAAGGCGTCCTTTGTAGGTGCGTTTTTCAGCCTGAGCCACCAGATGATCAACACCCAGATTATTAAACCCCAGCCGATTGATTAACGCGTTGTGTTCCGTTAAACGAAATAATCTTGGTTGTGGGTTACCGTCCTGCGGCTTGGGTGTGATGGTACCTATTTCGATAAAACCGAATCCCATGGCGCCCAGCGCATCAATATAGTCGCCGTTTTTATCCAGACCCGCAGCCAGGCCCACGGCATTTGGCCAGGACAGTCCCATGCAACTAACCGAGTCTGTATTTTGCGCATAGCGCAGTTTGTTCAGTGCCTTCACTGGGCCGGAAGAGGCAAAACCCAGTGCCATATCGTGGGCTTTTTCTGGTTCCATTTTAAACAAGATACTTCTGGCCAGACGAAACAGCGTATCATTGGGATGAGTGCTGTTTTCGGCATAATTACGGGTCATGAGTGCTGGGTATTCAGGGGTGGTGGCGTTATTTTACAACGTCCTCATCTGTACTGGGTGAGACGCGTGGTAAACAAGTCAATGAAGCAGTCTTTTAACAAAACAATTAACACTAAATACAACTGGTGAAACTCTACCCCGACAAACTGGATGCACATCTGGCGCGGCAAACCGCACCGGTGTATTTGCTGCATGGCGACGAGCCCTATCAAATGATGCAGTTGAGCGACAAGCTGCGCGAACACGCTCGCAAGCAGGGTTTTGATGAGCGACAGGTGCTTATTGCCAACGAAGAGGCGGATTGGTCGGCGTTTCGCGAAGCGGCCGATAGTTTGTCGCTTTTCTCCGAGCGGCGCATTATTGAATTACGTTTGCCCACCGGTAAACCGGGCCGCACCGGTGGTGATGTGTTGAAGCAATATTGCGTTAATCCTCCCGACGATGTCATGCTGATTATCACCAGTGCAAAACTCGATCGCGGTGGTTCCAGTAGCGCGTGGTTTAAAGCCATCGATAAAGTGGGCGTTACTGTCGCTCTATGGCCAATCGAACCCGCTAAATTGCACCGCTGGTTAAGCGATCAATTGTCAGCCAAAGGCTTGAACGCAACAAAAGAGGCGGTGGCGCTTATTACCGATAGGGTAGAAGGCAATATGCTGGCTGCCGCACAAGAGGTGGAACGATTAGCACTGCTTTATCCCGCGGGTGAACTGAGTGCCGAGCAGGTGTTATCTGCTGTGGCTGATAGTGCCCGTTACTCGATCAACGATTTAGTCCAGGCTGCATTGTCCGGGCAAAGCGCACGTTCTATCAGGATTGTTCGCGGATTGCGCGAAGAGGCGGTGGCGCCGGTTTTAATATTGTGGTCACTTTCTCAGGAAATTCGCAGCGGCACGCGCGCAGCGGAAGCCCAAGAGCAGGGCGCACCAATCGATTCTGCATTAAAAGGTGCTGGTGTCTGGCAAAGTCGAGCAGCGCCATTAAAAAAGGCCATGTCCCGGCACAATGCGGCGAGTTGGTTGAGCATGTTAACCACGGCATCCCACCTCGATCGTGTGGTTAAGGGGCATGCCAGCGGAGACGTATGGGATAATATTGAATCGCTCTGCGTACAACTTTCTGCGGGCCGGGATATTCGCTTGCCGATTCAGCAAGCAAGCTTGTAGAAGCGACAAGGTCTTCAATGGCCATGGACGCGAATCAAACGCTATTAAACAGTGACACACTAATTAAGTAGTTAACGTTATGACGCATCAATCTATCGCTACATTATTTCAATCCGGGTCAGTCGGTAACGACGTGCACATAAAAGGCTGGGTGCGCAGCAAGCGCGATTCGAAAGCGGGCTTGTCATTCGTTGCGGTTTATGACGGCACGTGCTTCGATTCCATGCAAGTGGTCGTAGAGAGCGCCTTGTCTAATTATGAATCCGATGTGCTGAAACTCTCTGCAGGTTGTGCCGTTGCCGTGACCGGAAAGCTCGTTGAGTCGCAGGGTAAGGGTCAGAGTATTGAAATTTTAGCCAGCGAGATAAACGTACTGGGTTGGGTTGATGACCCTGAAACCTATCCTATTGCGAAGAAGCGACACACGTTTGAATATCTTCGCAGTGTTGCCCACCTTCGCCCACGCACCAATGCGTTTGGCGCGATTAGTCGGGTACGCTCAACGCTTTCCAGCGCTGTTCATCGTTATTTTCATGAGCGAGAATTTCACTGGGTTAACACACCGTTAATCACCACTAGCGACTGCGAAGGCGCAGGTGAACTGTTTCGGGTAAGCACGCTGGACATGGTCAACACACCTCGAACCGAGCAAGGCGCGGTTGATTTTGATAAAGACTTTTTTGGTAGTGAAGCGTTTCTTACCGTATCTGGGCAGTTGAACGCGGAAACCTATGCCATGGCCTTATCCAAGGTGTACACGTTCGGGCCGACGTTTCGCGCCGAGAATTCAAACACCAGTCGTCACCTGGCTGAGTTCTGGATGATAGAACCTGAAGTGGCCTTTGCCGACTTGGCCGACAATGCAACGCTTGCCGAAGATTTTCTGAAATACCTGTTTCAGGCGGTGCTCGATGAATGCGAAGACGACATGGCGTTTTTCGCCCAGCGTATCGACAAGGAAGCGGTGACTCGTTTACAGAGCGTGGTGTCATCCAATTTCGAACGCATGGACTACACCGATGCCATTGAGATTCTGAAATCGTGCAATAAGAAATTCGAATTTCCAGTGAGCTGGGGGCTCGATTTGCAATCCGAGCATGAGCGCTATCTGGCCGAAGAGCACGTGGGTCGTCCTATCGTATTAATGAACTACCCGAAAGAGATTAAAGCCTTTTATATGCGTTTGAACGATGATGAAAAAACCGTTGCGGCCATGGATGTACTGGCGCCGGGTATCGGGGAAATTATCGGTGGCAGCCAACGTGAAGAGCGCTTAGATTACCTGGACGCACGCTTACACGAAAACGACTTGTTCGAACACCTTGGCTGGTATCGGGATTTGCGCCGTTACGGTACGGCACCGCACGCCGGATTCGGGTTGGGTTTTGAACGGCTGGTGACGTATGTTACCGGAATGGAAAACATTCGCGATGCGATTCCGTTTCCACGTGTGCCCCGAAGCGCACCTTTTTAAATGGTGCGTTGCAGCCATCGTGTGTAAGTTGAAAAAAACCGTGTCGATTTATACTGATTATTTGTATTACAT
>CAKZUP010000202.1 GCA_937922945.1 uncultured Granulosicoccaceae bacterium | reverse complement strand
ATCCGCTGGGTTGTTGTTAACAGTTGCTGAATCGTCGTTCGCAGGATCGTTATCGGTAGTATTCTGCGTTGACGGATTATTATTTACGTTGTTTGTCGTTGCTGATTCAGTCGTATCGTCGTTTTGTGTTTGTGTTTGTGTTTGTGTTTGTGTGTCCGGTGTGACGTTGTTATTGGATACGTTTTCAGACCCAGAAGATGGCTCAGGTGTGCTCGAACTGGAACAGCCCGCTAAAAGTAATGCGCAGAGAATTAGTGATATAGCCATTCGAGCGGGGCGTAGATGAGCGCAGATCATAGTATTTCCTAAGAGGATGTTCACACCAGCAATCTGAGATCACTGTGTGAGCAGATGAACTCGATTATAAGCGTTACCTGCGTGCTTAAATGGTTACCGTTAAAACAATTGTAGCGGTAGTAATACCGTTGCCATTGTAATGTGATACGAGCAACAAACTCAGTTCGCATTTTTGAGGCGAAAGCTGTGTTCGCAAGCTTGTTTCATAAGCTTGGCTTGTACTGGGGGTAACAGCTTTTTTCAGTGAGTTGAAATGATGGGGCGGGGGAATTCGCTGACCGGCTTAGCTACCCGACGTTACCCAGGAACTGCCCCATCTTAACGCTGTCGCCACTGGCCATATCCACGCGCCACTTCGCTGGATGTTCCAGCAAAACAATAATCGTTGAGCCCATATTAAAACGACCCATCTCAGCGCCACGCTGTAGCGTTACGCTATTATCAGCTGTGTAATCGGTGCGGGTAATCTGCTTACCCCTTGGTGGTGTAATTAAGCCGTGCCAGATGGTTTCAATGGCAGCAACGTTAATGGCACCAACCAATACCAACGCCATAAGACCGTATTCTGTATCGAATTGTGCAATAACACGTTCGTTTCGCGCAAACAGGTTCGGCAACGCTCTAACCGTGTGTGGCGCAACACTAAACAGTCGGCCAGGCACATGCGTTTGATTAAGCAACCTTCCTTCCAATGGCATGTGCAATCGATGGTAGTCGCGTGGTGATAAATAAATGGTGGTGAACGAGCCGTTCTCCAGCCGCTTTGCTGCTGCTTCATCGCCACCAAGCAGCGTTAGTAGCGAATAATCCCGCTGCTTCGCCTGAAACACCCGACCAGATTCGATAGAGCCAATGGCCGAGATACGCCCATCGGCCGGACACGCTATTTCGTTAGCACCGCTGGTGATGGGTCTGGCTTCGGGTTTAAGAGCCCGAGTAAAAAAGGCATTGAATGTATTGTAGTGTTCGAATGATGGATGGACCGCATCGTCCATATCAACGTTGAACAGTTTTGCAAAACGCTTAATGGCAGGCAGTGTGAGCTTCGATTCTTTGCGGGTTAGCCAAAAAACGCCACGCGATAGCAGGTGGTGAGGCAATGGGTAAAGCGGTAACGTTTTTAACCAATCAACCAGCATTGCATGCGTTTCCTATTCGGAATTATGGTGAACCCAAAAACAACGATTGAGTTCAGCAATAAAGTTTAATGAAAAACGCCAACGAACCATTCAGTAAGGCGTTTAGCATTCCAGGGTAGTGGTCAGTTTAATGGACCACTTTAGCCGGTTTTGGCATGCTTTCAGTGTCCGTTTTATCATCAGTCATCGATTTCATGCTTGTATCGGCTTCGTTCATGTCTTCGTGCTTCATGTCACTACTCATTTTTTCGCCATTGGCTCCGTGATTGCCATGGCCTAATTTCTTTATAGGCATTTCTATCAGCATGTCACCAGATGATGTGATGAGCACAATATCGATGGTTGTATTTTCTTTGAGTGGATCTTCTAAATCCATGAGCATGATATGGTAGCTGCCATGCTCAAATGTAAGCGATGCATTTGGCTCAATGGTAAGGCTGTCTTGCTTTTGCATTTTAGCCACATCGTTTTCCACCAACGATAAATGTATTTCCACTTTCGCCACATCAGGGCTGTAAGCGCCGGTAATCGTTATTGCCTTATCACTCTCATTCGTTAATGTCATATAGCCTGCACTGACTTTAGCACCTGGTGGTGTGGCAGTTACCATTGGGTCGAGTACCAGTGGGTAGTTATTGGCCCATGCAATGGCTGGCAGGAGAACGATAAGAGCGAATAGGGTTCTAAGCATTGGTTTCATGATGATATGGATGTTTTTAGCTTGTAGTTCGTCAAAACTCGTTGCGGTGATGGATTAAACGTGACAGAGAAGCTCTCTGCTGGAACTTTCAATTGAAATTTTCTATTGAGTTAAATAGCTGCCCAATGTTGAGTGCTCGACTTTAACCATTCAAGCTTAACTATTCAACGAGTATTTGCCTATGAATGTGGGCGCGCTAGTTGTAGTAAGTCATGATGGTTTTTAAGTCTGCAACCAAGGTATCTACCTTGTGCGGCGCATTCAACTTGGCACGAACGCGAAGCTGTGGGTCTATGAGAAGCATGGATGCTGTGTGGTCTACGGTGTAGTCGTTGCTGCCATCTTCATTGGCGGTATAGCTGGCAACAATGCCGAGTTTAGTGGTTAGCGCTGTTATCTCGTTTAAGTCGCCAGATCCGCCAATAAAACTATCGTTAAAGTACGCAACGTATTCCGCCATTTTTTCAACTGGGTCGCGCACAGGATCAACGGTTATAAAGAGCACTTGTGGAACCGTTGCGTTTTCACTGCCTAATTGATCAACAACGCCGTTCATCTCGTTCAATGTTATGGGGCAAACATCTGGGCAATTGGTGAATCCGAAAAACAATACGCTCCATTTATCTTTCAAGATCGACTCTGTTAATGGCTCGTTTTCGCCTTGAAGCAAAGAAAACGCGGGTACCTGTTTAAAGCTATCTGGAAACAGCGTGGTATTTTGTAATTGTGCTTGCAGTGACTGAAATGCTTGGCTATCGAATTGTTCTTGTTGCGCATTGGCATTAATTGCGTCTTGCTCGTTGTAGCGTCCACCCGTATTTTCAATATTGAGCTGGCTGCTGACATAAATGCCTGCACCCAAGGCCACAGTGGCGATAATTGCCACGGGGAGCCAACTCTTGCTTTTCGATTCGGTGCTCACGATGTTTAATCTATGTCATTAGGCGTTGTTCGAATTATACTGAAGACTCACCCTGAAATGTCATTACCCATGTCTGAATTCGCTGTGTTACAGCCTGGTATGCAAACCACCATAGAAGACGCAATCAAAGCTGGTGCTGCGGCGTTTGATCAACATGGCTTGGTATATGGTCACGGTACAGCAGACGCTATGTCTGAGGCAGGCTGGCTGGTTTTGCATGCTTTGGGGCTCTCGCCACTGGAACAACCCAACTACGCACAAGTGTTATCCCCTGCAGAAGTAGGTCGGTGCAATGAGGTGCTTAATCGTCGCATTGTTGAACGTATTCCGGCTGCCTATATTACTGGTTCGGCGTGGTTTGCCGGGTTGGAATTTAAATCTGACGCGCGCGCGCTCGTGCCGCGCTCACCCATCGCGGAATTCATTTGCCACGATTTTTTCGGATTGGTGGCTTTCGATCGCATTCACTCTATTCTCGATTTATGTACCGGTGGCGGCTGCATCGCTATTGCTTGTGCTGTTCAGGTGCCGCAAGCCAGCGTGGATGCCAGTGATCTCTCTACCGAAGCCTTGGCGTTAGCCGAAGAGAACGTGATTGCTCATCAGCTTCAATCACGAGTTACGCTTATAGAGAGCTCGTTATTTGAGAACGTTCACGGTTGCTACGATCTTATTATTTCCAACCCACCTTACGTCGATGCGGCTGACATCGAACAGATGAGTGCCGAGTTCGATCATGAACCATTAATGGGATTGGCGGCGGGTAACGATGGGCTTGATTTGGTGCGAATCATGTTGCACCAGGCCAGTACTTATCTAAACGATGAGGGTTTACTGGTGGTTGAGGTTGGCAACAGCGCGGAAGCTCTGGAAAATGCGTTTCCCGAGGTGCCGTTTTTATGGCTGGAATTTGAAAACGGCGGTACCGGTGTGTTTGCGTTAACCCGTGAAGAGTTAGTGCAACATGCAGATGCGTTCGCGAATGGTTTAACGCCCCGTTAAAAGCGGCTGGTCGCAGTGATGCCGACCAGCCGAAGGGGGTAAAACGGACCCGGTTAAGGGCTTAATACAAACTACAAATGTGTGTTGCTTGAATGTCTTATGTAAGCCTGCTCTTGTTCAAAGAGCAGGCATCTTCAAAGTACTAACCAGTGCTTATCGCAGTTGCATCTTGAACTGGAAGAACATAACCGCGTTGCTGTGAGAGCCGGCATAGTCGATCTCAGGAGAACCGGTGATGTTTAAGCTAGCGCGCTTTGATAAAGCCACTTCCATAACAGGGAAAGGCACGATTTTAGTTTCAAGACCAGCGTTCTTGTGGTACTGCTTGTGTACAGCGGTTGCGCCTAACAGGAAACGAACACGGTTGTTGAACATACGCTTGGTACCGTAGTTAAAGCCCAAATAGCTGGCCTGAGCGCCAAAGCTGTCAGATAGCGTGCCTACGTGAAAACCAAGCTTACCGCTCGGTGAGTATTCCCAACCTAAGCCTGGAACGAATGCGTTGCGCTCGGCGAAGTTCTTGAAGTGAATAGCAGCAGTGTTAATAACCAGATGACCATCAGCAGCTTGTGCCTTAGCGGTGAAGCCCATGCCAGTGAAAACCAAAGTAGCCAGAAGGATGATTTTAGAAATAGTCAGTTTGTTCATTGTGTCTTTCCCCGAATAAAATTATTGTTTTTTCGACACCGATCTTTGCCGGTCCGTCGTACGTCGGTCCCGGTGGTGCCGAAGAACTGACGTGCACTTTACTGCCGGTTTAGGGGAGTTGCAACCGAGGGGGTTGCTGGACGAAAAGATGAATAAAAACAAATAGATGGGGTCAAAAAATAGCCTAGTCAAAAATCCGACGCAGGG
>CAKZUP010000201.1 GCA_937922945.1 uncultured Granulosicoccaceae bacterium | reverse complement strand
GGTGGATATATCACCAGCACTGAACGCTTTACGTGTCATGTCAGCCATGGCCACCATGGAGGCAACCAGTTTTTCACCGTCGGCACGCTTAGCCATCGCCGGTACGCGCGCATGCACAATCGCTTGTTCGGCTTCCGGTGCTAGGTAGTCGAGCCGTGCAACGATATTCCAGCGATCTATCTGGGCCTGATTCAAGGTTTGTGTACCGTGGTACATGCCGTTCAGATTTCCCAGACCAACGGTATTAGCAGTGGCAAACAAGCGAAAGCCCGGATGCGGAGTTATCACTCGGTTCTGATCCAGCAACGTGAACTTGCCATCTTTTTCCAGGATGCGTTGAATCACAAACATCACATCTGGCCTGCCTGCATCGAACTCATCGAAGATAAGCGCTACAGGACGCTGCAATGCCCACGGCAATATACCTTCCTGAAATTCGGTAACCTGCTTGCCGTCTTTGATCACAATCGCATCGCGACCAACCAAGTCCAGACGTGAGATATGACCATCCAGATTCACCCTCATGCAGGGCCAGTTCAAACGTGCAGCCACTTGCTCTATGTGCGTTGACTTACCTGTGCCGTGAAACCCTTGAATCAGTACGCGTCTATTCTGCGCAAAGCCTGCAAGAATCGATAATGACACGTCTTTATCGAAGCGATACGCATCATCGATGTCGGGCACATATTCGGACGGTTCAGAAAACGCAGGCACTCTGATATCGCTGTCGATTCCAAGCGCATCACGCGCACTGATCTCGGCATCGGGTGCGCCAGCTTCAGGGGTCAAACTCATAGCGGGTATTTACGTGGGTTCGAAAGTGCCGTTATACCATGTTACGGTATTGACTCCCCCACCAGCGAGCCGGAAATTTTGGCGCCAACGCCCAAAGTGTGACTAACATGACTAAATCAGTCACGGCGAAATTTAGACGCGGATATGAGAGCCAAAAGCAACCACCCGTTGTTCGATACTAAGGCAGGCTCACTGCGATGTCTTCAAACACAGCCGAGCGTGTTTGTGGAATGGGCTGGTTGTCGGCTGTGTGATAAGTGAACACGATCGAACGCTTTATCGATGTCGATTCGTTTTGCCCGGCGGCATGCAAAGTACGGGAATGAAAAAACAGAACATCACCGGCGTTCAGTTCCACAGCAATGGCTTTGGAGAGAATTTCCTCGTTCTCTTCTAGATCGGTGCGCAAGAATAATGCGGCATCGAATTTACCCGGATCGAGGTTTAGTTTGTGCGAACCCGGAATAACCAGCAAAGAGCCGTTCGCCTCATTCTCCGGGCCCAAGGCTATCCAGGTGCTGACCAGCTCCGGGCGATCGAAACGCCAGTAGCGGATGTCCTGATGCCAACTGGTTACGCTGCTAAATCCTGGGTGCTTGGTCATAACGCAGTTATGGTGGTTCTGTGACAGCATAAGTTTGTTGCTATCCATGAGTATCGACAATGTATCAATAATGCTTGTATTGGTAGCCACTTGTCGAAACAGTGCATCGCGACCAAAGGCATGCAGTAAGCGGCGCGGTGTTTGGCCACCTTCTGCCCAGCGTGATGCTGGCGCGCCGGGGTAATGCACGTCGGCTTCAAACTCAACCGGCGCCAGTGCCGGATTGAGCGACGCATCAATACAATCGATTAATTGTGTCACCTGCTCTGAATCGATAAGGCCACGCCGAATCAGAAAGCCGTCACGGGCAAACTGCTGTGCCTCGGTTTCGCTTAGTTTTGTCGTTTTCGTCTGCGCCATCACAACCTCTATCCGCTATTTGTTAGGCTAGTGGAATGAGCAAAAAAATAATTATCAAGAACGCCCATCAGAACAACCTGAAAAACCTTGATTTGACGTTACCACATGGCGAACTCGTTGTGATAACCGGGGTGAGTGGTTCAGGCAAGTCAACGCTTGCATTTGATACGGTGTTCGCAGAAGGTCAGCGCCGTTACGTGGAAACCTTTTCCCCGTATGCACGCCAATTCCTCGATCGTATGGACAAGCCCAAAGTGGACCGTATCGAGGGTATCCCGCCAGCAATAGCAATAGATCAGACCAACCCTGTGCGCACTTCGCGCTCAACGGTTGGCACCATGACAGAGCTTAACGACCATATTAAATTATTGTTCGCACGAACCGCCGAGCTGTATTGCGGCTCATGCGGACAGCACGTAAAGCGCGATTCTGCGCAAAGTATCGCCGATGAATGTCTGGAAGAATTCAACACGACCGCACAACGAGTCATGGTCACATTTACTATCGATATTCCGTCAAATTTTACCGCAACCGAAATAGAAGATTGGCTGGCTCGCCAGGGTTACACCCGTGTACACAAACAAAGTAAAAAAAGTATTGAGGTAATTCAAGACCGGCTACGCTGCAACAAAGAAAACAAAGGCCGTCTGGTTGAAGCAATTGAAGCGGCACTGCGCTATGGTCAAGGAACGCTCAAGCTGTACTCAATAGATGAACATAAAAAAGCCATAAAACCGCGCGCCTACTCTGTTGCCTTGCACTGTGCAAAGTGCAACGTTCGCTACAAACAACCACTGCCAAGCCATTTCTCGTTCAATTCGCCGATGGGCGCGTGTGAAAGCTGTCGTGGATTCGGCCGTATTATGGGTATTGACTATCGCTTGGTTATTCCCGACGAATCGCTGAGCTTAGAAGATGGCGCTGTAAAAGTGTTTCAATCTGAAAGTAATAAAATATGCCAGCGCGATATGGAACGTGAAGCGAAGAAGCAGAAAATTCCGTTGGATATTCCCTACGCAAAGCTTACAAAAAAACAAAAAAGTTGGGTGATCGATGGCGATGGAAAATCAACGGCAAAGCACTGGTACGGTGTGTCCGGATTTTTTTCCTGGCTTGAGGGGCGTGCTTACAAAATGCACGTGCGGGTCATGCTATCAAAATACCGTAGCTACGAAGAGTGCCCCGAGTGTCAGGGCGCCAGAATTAAACCCGAAGGGTTAATGTGGCGCGTTGGTACGCTCAATGATGCAAAAAGTGTATTGAATACCAAAGAACGTTTTAAGCCAGCGGCCTTTAGCATGAGCGAGCGAGCGCTGACAAAACTACCCGGCTTAAACCTTGTTGACTTAATGCGGCTGCCACTCTCAAAAGCTAATACCTTCGTTAAAACCATTCTGAATCGCGATGCCGACGATGCCACCGAGCTCGTGCTTGATGAGATGCGTTCCAGATTAGCCTACCTGAACGATGTGGGCTTGGGCTATTTAACACTCGACAGGCAATCACGCACCCTGTCCGGTGGCGAGGTTCAACGCATTAATCTAACCACCGCACTGGGCACATCTTTGGTGAACACGCTGTTTGTACTCGATGAACCCAGTATAGGACTGCACTCATTAGATATCGAGCGCGTTGCGACCATTCTTCAGCGCTTGCGTGATGCCGGAAACACCTTAATTGTTGTAGAGCACGACCCACAGCTGATGCTGTGTGCCGATCGAATAATCGACATGGGTCCGGGGCCAGGCGCAGCAGGCGGTCAAGTGGTCTTTAACGGCACTCCCGAAAAGCTACTGGCATCGAAAAAATCATTGACGGCTGACTTTTTAACTGGCCGCCAAGTGCTGAGCTTTAACGCTACGCAAACAAAAGCGACAACGAAAAACACGCTGACTATATCCGGCGCTACAGGTAACAACCTGAACAACCTGACAGTGAGCATTCCGCTGAACAAACTGGTTTGCATAACAGGCCCAAGTGGTTCTGGAAAATCCACCTTAATTCAAGACACACTATTCAATGCGCTAAGCGCTATGAAAGGTCAACCCAAAGAATTGGCTGAACCGTTCGACAATATTTCAGGCGATGAGTTTTTTGATGACATCATTCTTGTCGATCAAAGCCCTATCGGCAAATCAGCCCGCTCCAACCCCGTTAGCTACACGGGCGCATTCGAAACCATTCGCAAGTTATTCGAAAAGGTGCCCGAAGCCAAAGAGCGTGGTTATAAAGCCAGTGCATTCAGCTTTAATTCCGGTATGCGTTGCCCGGTTTGCTCTGGCAATGGTTTTGAACACGTCGAAATGCAGTTTCTCAGCGATGTGTATATTCGTTGCGGGGAATGTCAAGGTTCGCGGTACCGCCCTGAACTGCTAGAGATTCATGTATTCGCAGAACACGAAGAACGTGGTCTGTCCATAGCCGATGTGCTGGCAATGACCGTCGATGACGCCATTTCGTTTTTTCGTGCCGAAGCTGCTGTGCTGCAGGCTCTGCAGCCGTTGAACGATGTTGGCTTGGGCTATCTGCAATTGGGACAACCCGTTCCGACACTCAGCGGTGGCGAAGCACAACGCCTGAAGCTTGCGGCGCATCTGGGAAAAGCCGCTGGCAAAACACAAAAGAAAAAGGCCGCTGCAGCGTCCAAAAAGAAAACCGCCAGTCAGTCGACCAGTAAAGCCTTAGCCAGAAAATCCGGCACAAGTGCAAAGAAAGTGCTTGGCA
>CAKZUP010000200.1 GCA_937922945.1 uncultured Granulosicoccaceae bacterium | reverse complement strand
AACCATACGTTACTACGCTGAAGCGCTCGATAAAATCTATGGCGAAATTGCGCCAACCGCCAGCGACGTGCTCGGGATGATTCACAAAGAGCCGGTAGGTGTAGTCGGTGCGATTATTCCGTGGAATTTTCCACTGATGATCGGCGCCTGGAAGTTAGGGCCGGCGTTGGCTGCTGGTAATTCGGTGGTTATCAAGCCACCGGAAACGGCGTCGTTAAGCATGATTAAAATGGTGGAGCTGGCACATGAAGCGGGTCTTCCCGATGGTGTGTTAAATCTGGTAACAGGTGAAGGGCCTGTGGTGGGTAAGGCAATCGGCTTATCGATGGATATCGATGTTCTTGTGTTCACAGGCTCTGCACAAGTGGGGCGTCGCTTGCTCGAATACTCCGCTCAATCCAATTTAAAACGCGTCTATCTGGAATTAGGTGGCAAGTCGCCACACATTGTTTTTGCTGATACACCCGATTTAATGGCATCGGCCAAGTCGGTGGCGTTCGGTATTTTCAGAAATTCAGGTCAGGTCTGTGTAGCCGGCTCGCGATTGCTGGTTGAAGAGGCCATACACGATGAACTGGTTAGTGCCGTTAGTGATATTGCGCACGGCCTGAACATTGGTGATCCATTGCAACTCGACACAGACATAGGTGCGATTAACTCAGAACAACAGCTTCTACAGAATGTAGAGTTTGTTAATACCGCTTTGTCGGAAGGTGGGGAGCTGGTTACAGGTGGTAAACGTATGTTGGTTGAATCGGGTGGATTTTATATGCAGCCAACGGTTATTTCGAACGTCAAACCAGATGCAACACTGTCGCAAAAGGAAGTTTTCGGGCCTGTACTGGGCGTGAGTTCGTTTAAAAGTGAAGCTGATGCTATAGGGCTGGCCAACGCTACCGTTTACGGTCTGGCTGCTGGCGTCTGGACATCTGATCTTTCGCGAGCACATCGTATGGTTCGACAAATTCGCACAGGTGTTGTCCATGTAAACACCTACGGCGGTGCTGACAACACCGTGCCGCTAGGTGGTGTCGGGCAGTCAGGTAATGGACACGACAAATCGTTGCATGCATTGGATAAATACCTGAATTTAAAAACGGCGTGGATAAAGCTTTAAGCTGTTATAGCCTAATATATCGTTGATATAAAACTAACACTAATTACGTAAACAACTTACGTGTATTGCTGATGGAAAACCAATGGCCGATAAAACCATTTTACTAATTGGTACCTACGATACCAAAGAACCCGAAATGCGGTTTATAGAGAAGGTTATCCGGGAGCAGGGCGCAAACGTATTGAGTATGGATGTCTCAGTATTAGGTAATCCGCAATCCGAAACGCACATTAGCAAGCACGATGTGGCATCGGCAGCGGGTATGTCAATTGATGATGTCATTGCTGAAGGTGATGAAAACAAAGCCTTTCAGGCCATGTCCAGGGGAGCGGCATCGCTCGTCTCTACTGAGTTTAATAGTGGGCGATTCGATGCGATGCTTGCCATCGGTGGCACGATGGGTACTGATCTTGCGCTCGATTGTGCACAGGCGTTGCCATTGGGTGTGCCGAAAGTCATTGCATCAACAGTGAGTTTTTCTCCGCTTATTCCGCCGCACCGGTTCGCACCAGATGTACAAATGATGCTATGGGCAGGTGGGCTTTATGGCTTGAACTCGATTTGTAAATCATCGCTGAGCCAAGCGGCCGGTTCCGTTGTTGGTGCTGCGAACGCTGCGCGTGCACCGAATATAACCAAACCACTAGTAGGCATGACATCGCTAGGTTCATCGTGCCTTCGCTACATGAAATTTTTAACCCCTGCGCTTGAAGAGCGTGGGTTTGAAGTTGCCGTGTTTCACTCGACAGGAATGGGAGGCATGGCATTCGAAAAACTCGCCGGTGAAGGTGCATTTGCCTGTGTGATGGATTTTTGTATGCAGGAATTTGGCAATATGCTCGCCGAATCACTCGTTACCAGCGGACCTTTGCGGCTAAGCAATGCGGGTCGGGTGGGAACACCGCAACTCATCGCGCCAGGAGCGCTCGATTTAGTCGATTTTGCTGGTTGGCAGGACATTCCCGAACGATATGCCGACAGACCATTTCATGAACACAACCGATTAATAAAATCTTCGATATTCAATGCAGAAGAACGGCGTGAATGGATACGGGCGATGGCTGCGCGACTGGAAAAGGCCACAGGTCCTGTGCATTTTTTTCTGCCTTTGGGCGGCGTGGAAGAGTGGGATAGAGAAGGTGGAGAAACGCATGATGCGCAAGCGCATGCAGCGCTGGTCGATGAAGCAAGAGTGGTTATTCCATCGATAGTTTCAATGAGCGAAATAGATGCTCATATTAATGATGAAGCTTTTAGCGAAGCCGTGCTAGCAGTTTTTGATAACTGGATGGCCGCAGGGAAAATTCGTGTCGAACGATAATAGCTGAATAGTCGGCTTGGGTTAATTTGCTATCGTCTAGTCTTTAAACTCGGGTTCCAGCAATGCCAACAAATCCAGTAACTGTTCGTAGTTCTCTTTGCCTAAGGTTTTTTTAAATCCTTTGACAATGTCTGCCGCTTTTTCCTGATTGACATCGACAATGTGCTGACCGGCTCTTGTAATTGAAATGGTCTGCCTTCGCCTGTCTACTTTATCGCGCGATAGTGAAACGAGCCCATTGTCGCGCATTTTCTGCGCGATGCGAGTCAGGCTGGGAAGGAGTAAACAGGCTCTTTGTGCAACGCTTGATGTGTCCAGTGGGCCATATTCTGCGAGCACCCTCAGCACGCGCCATTGTTGCTCGGTAATATCATACTCTGCCAACATCTCCCTTATTGGCGGCATGATTCCTTCTCGCGCCCGTATTAACATAATGGGTAACGAGCGCGTTGTAGATACCAGTTTTGCCTTATTGTTTTTAGCGGTTGGCATACCTATCGACAATTGATAACGGATACAAAAACAAGCTTAATGAACGAGCAGGCATGGCTGACAACATCTGTTGCAAGCGAGTGTGCATCGGGTATTTTTGAGCCTTGATTGACCATCGGTAGATCTCATCCCATAGGGCTTTATAGGTTCGGGTTTTAACAGATGAGCGTTTTTCTGTAACCCATAAACGTGCTACGATAATACTTGTCATATTAAGTATTGTCACTTTTCTTTGCTCAGGTAATAAAATTAAGTCAATTTGTTCAGGCCGTGTGCCGGGAAAATCTGGTTTGGCAATTTGGCTTGGTCATCCAGTTCCACAAATATGAGAGGGCGCAATTTATGAGTACTGGCGATGACGGGGCTTATCACAATATTAGCGTGGCTCCACGCGTCCAACCCAGTGGTTGTCCGATAGATCATGATTTCACGACGTTTTCTGATGCCTATTTGAGTAACCCTTATCCCGAGCTTGCTCGTATTCGAGACCAGAACCCGGTTTTTTATTCGGAAAAACTGGGCTATCTGGTGGTAACGCGAATGGAAGATCTAACCGAAGTCTTCCGTGATCACGACACCTACTCATCGGCGAATGTACAGGATCCGGTTTTTCCTATTTGCGACCGAGCAGCTGCAGTGCTAGCGGCAGAAGATTTTAATCCGGTAGCGGTCATGTCCAATCGACAACAACCTGATCACACCAGAATTCGAAAGTACACGCGTGATGGTTTCTCTGGCCGTCGGATGAAAATACTGGAGCCCTATATTAAACGACGAAGTCAGGAATTGATTGATGCCATGATCGACAAAGGCGGGCCGATTGATTTCGTTAGCGCGTTTGGTCATCCGCTACCGGGTCAAATTATTTTTCGTTTTATCGGCTTCGATGAATCCGATGATGAACAGCTCATGGCATGGACCGGGAACAGACTTTCGTTTACTTGGGGTAATCCGAGCGATGACGAGCAAGTGGCCATTGCCGAGAAAATGTTGAGCTATTGGCGTTATTGCCGTGAGTTTGTTGCAAAACGCTGGGAAGAAAGGAAAGATGATTTAACCTCGGAGCTGCTGAATGCGCACGAAGCCAACCCGGACGATTTAGCCTATCGGGAAGTTGAATCGATTATTTATGGTCATTCGTTTGCAGGCCATGAAATAGTCAGTAACTTTATGAGTAATTCGCTTTTGTGTCTGTTACCCCGTCGTGATGATTGGGCTGCGATTTGTAAAAATCCGGGTTTGATTCCGAATGCATTGGAAGAGGTACTTCGATTCGAATCACCACAAACGAGTTGGCGCAGAATCACTAACATCGATACACATTTTGCTGGCGTGGACATTCCGGCTGGTACGCAGGTGTTTTTAAGTCTTGGGGCTGCCAATCATGAGCCAGAACTGTTTGAGACACCAACAGAATTTGATATCAATCGTAAGAATGCACGTAAGCACATCTCGTTTGGTCACGGGATACATTTTTGTTTGGGTGCGCGGCTTGCGCGATTGGAAGGAACAGTTGCTATCGAGGCTTTATCGCAACGGCTACCAGGTTTACGCTTGGTTGAAGATCAACAGCTCACTTACGCAGAAAATATTACCTTCCGTGGTCCCGCTCAATTGATGGTTCACTGGGACTAGATTGCCCCAGTAGGCTAACTAATAGAAATTAGTAGGCGTTATCTTGGGTCCAACCGCGAATGGCGGTGAGTGCGATGATTTTGATGTCCAGCCAAAGCGACCAGTTTTTAATGTAATGGCAATCGTGCTCCACTCGCGACACCATGTCTTCAACCCGCAAGGTCTCACCTCTAAAGCCATTCACCTGTGCCCATCCTGTTAGGCCGGGTTTAACCGTATATCGAGAATTAATCGCTGGAATAATCTGTGAGTATTGTTCATCTAACGGAGCTGGGTGTGGTCGGGGACCAACAAGAGACATGGAGCCTTGAAGAATGTTCAGTAGTTGTGGCAATTCATCCAGACTGGTTCGACGCAGGAAAGCACCGATACGCGTTATGCGAGGGTCGTTTTTTTGTGTCTGTATAAAAGACTTTTCAGTAGGCACCGGCGTGCTGTAATTCTGGTACATGGTGCGAAACTTATACACCTTGATCGGTTCTCGGTTGCGACCGCTACGCTGTTGGTAGAAAAGTGCTGGGCCTGTGCTGTCCAATTTGATCAAAATTGAAATGAGAATGAACAATGGCATTAGTATGATGAATGCGGCGCCGCCGATGAGCACATCGCACAAGCGTTTGAATGCGGCATCAAAGCCCACGATTGGCTTATAGGCAAGTTGATCGCTGTCGATCGATGTGTGCCAATCCTGGCTCGGTGCAGACGAAGTGTTGCCGCAGGCGGTTACTACAGCCGGTGCTGCAGACTTCACGTCTTTTTTGGCGGTTATCGTCGCGACGTTTTTGGTGCTATTGGTATCAATCTTACTGAGCGTGGCCACAGTTATCTCCTGGCTCATTAGTTCTTTTTATTCCGTTGAAGAACACTACCTTATGTATGTAGCAAGAATGCGTCTGGTTTGTGAAATATGCGTAAAAAGTGCATATTTTTTGACGCCAGACGAATATCGATGCATGCCTAATCGGGCTGGGGACACAAGCGTTTACATTCGTTCGCTATGGCGTTTGTGTCCCCACATGTTTCAACCCATTGCTGCCGCCTGCAGAGCAGGTCGAGCCGCAGATTTTGCTGGCGTCTTGCCTACGCGCTTAACCGCGCATTCGTTGTCTGGTTTTTGACTCACTTTGCCCCATTGTACTTTTGGGTCGATGCATGTCTGATCTATCCTGTGCAGGTTTTTGTCAACCACGTTCTGAATTTCGTCGAGCAGGTTGTCACCTAATGTATTAAGTTGACTTAATCCGAGTTGCTTGAATTTTGTATTTTCAAGTATGTACCGATGCTCTTCCTCTTCATCTCGCGGGTTAACGACATGTTTGATAGAACCGTGTACAAGCTTTGCAACATGATCGGCTACTGATTTGACAGTGCGTGTTTCGGCGATCTGATGCATGACATCGACATCGCCGCTGTGCGTTGCACCAGAATTAACCGCTGTTTCAATACACCGAACAGTGTCCTGTATATGAATGAACGCTCTGGTTTGCTCACCTCGGCCATACACAGTAATGGGCAGTCCGGATTGTGCCTGCACAACAAATCGGTTCAGCACCGTTCCGTAAATTTCGTCGTAGTCGAATCGGTTAGATAATTCTGGCGCTATGTTGGTTTCGCTGGTTTGTGTTCCCCAGACGATGCCTTGGTAAAGGTCGGTGATGTTTAGTCCGTAGTTTCGAGTGTAAAAATTTAATAGTGAGGTGATTTGCGACTTGGATAAATGGTAAATCGACGTCGGATTAAATGGAATCTGTGCTTTTAATGAGTACGGTCTATTATTTTTATCACAACCAGAGAAATGAGTTTTTCCCTCTGCAATTTCGAAATCCCTATCTTCGTACCCATACACACCAATTGAACCTAAATGAACGAATTTAATCGCTCTATTGTGCTCGGTGATGGCCTTTAAAACGTTGTTAGTCGTCAAAACATTGTTACTGAGTGTATAGTTTCCACTATCAACCGACATCATTGAGTAAGGTGCTGACCTTTGCGCTGCCAAGTGGACGATACACTCTGGGTTAAATGATGCTATTTCACTTTGCAGTGCGGCATAGTTTTCGGCAACGTTTATATTGCTAAAGGAGATGCTGCGTCCGGTTAATTCATACCACTTCTCTATGCGCTCATGAATGGAGTAGATGTTGGTCAGCGATTCGTAGTTAAGCGCGGTGGCTATTGCTCTTCGAGAAAGGTTATCGATTATGTGAATATCGTGGCCCTTACTCGACAAATGCAGCGATGTAGGCCAACCACAAAAACCGTCACCTCCTGTAATCAATATTTTCATATTCAAAACTCCGTTTATTGTGTTCGCTCATAAAGATTAGCAGATGAACTTTCAAAGACACGTTTCGTTAATGTTTTGAAACAGTGACGCAGAGCGAAAGCGTTGTAGTGCGCGCAACATGCACTTACTCGAACGGATTAATTCGATGCACTACTATAGCGCTCATTGATCACAGAAACGTGTGGGAAATTACCGTTTTTGGCCAAACAAACGACCGCTTTTTATCAGCAGCCCTAGCAGTAACCAAGGCTCTACCAGATAGCGATGGGCATAACGCTTGGGGTGAGTGACGAGTCGCCATGCTGCTTCAAGTCCGAAGGGGCCGAACCAGCGCGGGCTCATTTTCATCTCTCCAGCCATGTATTCAAGGCACGCGCCAACAACGATAATGCATGGGCAATTAAGCTTATCTTTGTTGTTTAGAATCCATTGTTCCTGACGCCCCATACCCATGCCGACTAATAAAATGTCGGCGTTGAATTCGACAATCTCATCGATTACTTTCTGGTTCTCTACACTGTCATTCAATGCATCAAAATACCCATCTCGACCTGCAATAACAGCGTTGGGTCCGATGGCGGAAAGTTTGTTCACCGCACGCGCATTGACTTCCGCATTTGAGCCAAGACAAAACACACGCCATTGTTTATTCGAGGCTTCACGCACATAGTTTGGAAGCCAGTCGTGAACCCCTGTGCGGTGTGCCATCCTCGTTTTACGCAGTCCATGCAGCCACGCTATATAAATAATGGGGAATCCGTCGACATGAATCAACGATTGAGGCAGCTCGTGTAAGGCTTGGAAAGCATCGTCAGTCATAGAAACATACAGACCATGCATGTTCTGGCCGGCAATGATTAATGGTTCATCTTTACTAATGGACAGTACGGTAGCGTCGACTAGATCTTCAGGTGTGGTGGGTGTTATTCGAAAGCCGAATATTCTGCCCGTACGTTCGGCAATCCATTGGGTGACGCTTTGAGAACCGGTATTAAATGACATGGTGACTGAAATTGGGTTAGCTGATTCATCCATTGCACAGCGACGCAATGATACTAACGATAGTTATAGCGGTTTTAGAGCAATATTTCTGTCTACCTTGTAGCAGCGTCATCAAACCAGTTATCTACAGATCTGCTTTATGTTGTTATCTTTACTGCGGCTTTAGTGCATGGCAATGAAAGCTTTCAACGAGCGCGTGACTGCGCTATTAAATCACTGAGTGGCATGTGGTGTGTCGACTGCAAACGCCTTTAAAAGACCAAGTGGGTGGACGGTTGTGATGCCTGTTTGCGAAGCCCACTGTGTGGAATACAAATTCAGCGTCGAAATAGATGTCAAAAAAAGGCCGCGCGTTTTTCGATTCGTGCTGCGAACACAAATACAATCGTGACCGGTTACAGCGCTGTCGACAAGCTCTGTAAGACCATCAGAATTCAGTTTCAGGGTTGTGCTGATTGTTACCGCAACACCTTGTCAGGGCAAAGTGGTTAAAATCCAACCAAAATCTTGTGTCACCCCAATTCTTGACACTGTATAGAATTGGGCATAATATGCTTCTGTGACAAACACCGACATAAACCAACACTCAACCGATATCTCGGCGGCGTTAAAGGCGGCGGGGCTACAGGTAACTGCTCAGCGCTTAGCTGTGTATCACGCCGTGCAATCAACACCACATGCGGCTGCCGATGATATCTGCCAGGCTGTTAGAGCTGAACTTGGGGTCATCTCAAGGCAAGCGGTTTACGATGCGTTAAAAGCCATGTCTGAACATGGAATCATCCGGCGCATTCAACCGGCAGGTTCTGCTGCTCGTTATGAGCATCGGGTGGATAACCATCATCATCTTGCCTGTCGCCAGTGTGAAAAACTCATCGATATCGACTGTGCGGTAGGCGAAGCGCCGTGTCTGGTCGCCGAGCATGATCATGGTTATGAAATCGATGAAGCAGAAGTTATCTATTGGGGTGTTTGTCCTGAGTGTCAAAAAAAGCAAGCAAACCGAAATAATACGTAACAAGTACATCTTTAACGAACACAACATTCGACTTATATCAGGAGACTTATATGGACGGTGAACTCGGAGGGGGCTGCCCCTTTGCCCATGGCGGTAACACGTCAATAGAAAAGCCAGTGACCAAGTGGTGGCCCAACGCACTTAACCTGGACATCTTGCATCAGGGCGGTGCTCGCATTAATCCAATGGATCAGGATTACAACCATCGCGAAGCGGTAAAAGCGCTGGATCATGCAGCAGTTAAAGCGGACGTTAAACAGCTACTCACCGATTCTCAGGAATGGTGGCCCGCAGATTGGGGTCACTACGGTGGTTTAATGATTCGCCTTGCTTGGCATGCGGCTGGTTCTTATCGTATGGGTGATGGGCGCGGTGGTGCTGGTTCAGGCAATATCCGTTTTGCACCGTTGAATTCCTGGCCTGATAACGCAAGTCTTGATAAAGCACGACGCTTGCTCTGGCCTGCAAAGAAGAAGTATGGCAACGCATTGTCCTGGGCAGATCTTATTATCCTTGCCGGGAATATGTCGTACGAATCCATGGGACTAAAACCATTTGGATTCGGCTTTGGTCGCGAAGATATCTGGGGTCCCGAAATCGATGTGAATTGGGGCGCTGAAGATGAATGGCTGGCCGACAGCGCCAACCGTTACGACGATCTTGATGATGCATCTACCATGTACAACCCACTGGCCTCTGTGCACATGGGCTTGATTTACGTGAATCCAGAAGGTGTTAACGGCAATCCTGATCCTGCACGCACTGCAATGCACGTACGTGAGACGTTCTCTCGCATGGCGATGAACGATGAAGAAACCGCAGCACTCACATGCGGTGGCCACACTGTTGGTAAAGCACACGGTGGCGGCGATCATGCCAACATAGGTGCAGAGCCTGAAGGTGCCGGTGTTGAAGCGCAAGGTTTTGGCTGGGCCAACCCCGGTCACGATGCCAAAGCTGCAAACGCGTTTACATCCGGTATTGAAGGCGCGTGGACAAAGAACCCAACACAGTGGGATATGGGCTACTTCGATTACCTGTTCAACTATGAATGGGAACTAACCAAATCGCCTGCAGGGGCTAATCAGTGGAAGCCCATTGATATGCCAGAGGATGCCAAGCCGGTTGATGCAACTGACCCATCGATTCGTCATGATCCAATGATGACCGATGCCGACATGGCGATGAAAGTCGACCCGATCTATAACGAAATTTGCCAGAAGTTTATGGCAGACCCTGACTACTTCGCAGATACTTTTGCACGAGCATGGTTCAAGCTGACTCATCGTGATATGGGGCCGAAAGCAAACTACTTAGGCCCTGATGTGCCTGCTGAAGATTTGATTTGGCAAGACCCGATTCCAGCGGGTTCAACCTCTTACGATGTTGATGCAGTAAAAGCGAAGATTGCTGATAGTGGAATTTCTGCGGCCGACCTTATTACCACCGCGTGGGACAGTGCCCGAACCTTTCGTGGTTCCGATAAGCGTGGTGGTGCAAACGGTGCTCGCATTCGCCTGGCGCCGCAAAAAGATTGGGAAGCGAATGAGCCTCAACGTCTTGGGAAAGTGCTTAAAGCGCTTGAACAAATCGCGTCTGATACGGGTGCATCCATAGCCGATGTTATTGTTCTGGCTGGCAACGTTGGGTTAGAGCAATCCATCAAAGCGGCTGGTTATAGCGTCGCAGTGCCGTTCTCGGCGGGTCGGGGTGATGCCACTGATGCAATGACCGATGCAGAGAGTTTCTCTGTTCTCGAGCCATTAGCTGATGGTTTCCGTAATTTCCAAAAGGAAAAGTATGTTGTTGGTCCTGAGGAACTTATGCTTGACCGTGCTCAGTTGCTCGGTATTACTGCTGCTGAAATGACAGTACTGGTGGGCGGCATGCGTGTGTTGGGTGCCAATCACGGTGGTTCGAAGCATGGTGTTTTCACCGATCGTGAAGGTCAGTTAACCAATGATTTCTTCGTTAACCTGACAGACATGAGCAACAGCTGGCACCCGGTTGAATCCGATGGTACGTACGAAATCCGTGAGCGTAGCAGCGGCAAAGTGAAATGGACTGCAACCAGTGCAGATTTGGTGTTCGGTTCAAACTCCATCTTGCGTGCTTATGCTGAGGTGTATGCACAGGATGATAATGCTGAAAAGTTTGTGCGCGATTTTGTCGCTGCATGGACAAAGGTTATGAACGCGGATCGTTTTGATTTGCTGGCGTAGTCTTTAGTGAGATTGGCCGCTCCACTTGGAGCGGCCTCTTTGCAGAGGTGTATCAACTTCTGTTTCTTCCTTGTTCGTATTCCCTGGGTTAATTCAGTATTGCTTCACTAAACCAGGCACCCGCGAGCAGCAACCGGTATAACGTGCGAGATTTTTCCATCGCGAACCGCGACAAGTTGATCGAACATATTGACCGACACACAAACATGATTCGGTATTACGCGAACGATATCTCCAACAGCCGGTTTGTTATTGCAGTTGGATAAATCCAGAAAACCGTGCTCTTCAGCGAATTTATGAATGGTCGCGGCAGGGTGTTCCACGATATGCCCGAAACCGTTTAAACCACCTGAGTCTGATGTTAGTGTTTTCGAACCGGCGTCCAGTATTCCCCGATTTTCATTCGCTCTACTGACTACGCTGGAATACACCTGATACGCGCAATCTTCAAGTGTTGCGACACCTGCTGCGACCATCATTCTATCGTTGAATATGCACGTACCCGCGCGATGCTCTGTGGCTTGTTGCAACTTTCCCAGATTTGTAAAATTGGGTGTACCACCGGTAGAGACAATGCTTGCTTCTAATCCTATGCTGGCCAACTTCACGCTAATATCGTCATAGAATTGCTGAGTTCTGGGCCAACCATCCAGCGATGGATAAAACAACAGACCGGCAAAGCGAAGCATGGGGTCACCTTTGATAATCTGTGCGAGCATGAAGGCCTCTTCCGGTGTTTCAACACCTGCACGCAGTTGTCCTGTATCGCATTCAATTAACACGTCCAATACTCGCTCTGCAGCAGATGCGGCTTTTGAGTACTCGGCCAGAGAGACTTTGTTATCAGCACACACCTTGAGCGGTAGGCGTTTTTGTAATGAGGCAAGTTTACCTGAGCGTGCAGCGCCCAATAAGTTTGTTGCGATGATAATGTCAGAAATTCCAGCATTCGCCATAACCTCTGCTTCTCCGAGTTTCTGACAAGTGATACCGCGTGCGCCTGCATCGATTTGCAATTGCGCCAGAATAGGGGATTTGTGGGTTTTTATATGCGGGCGATTGGCGACGCCTGCAGCATCGCAGCGCTGTTGGGCAGTAGCGATATTTCGCTCGACCTTTTCCAGATCGATGACGGCGCAGGGCGTACCGAAATTCTCGATGATGTCTTGCTTCAATGCAGAGCAGTCGTTGTCCATAGTCATTCCTGTGGGCTTGCCGCTTAAAGGGTGGTGTCAATGATAGCGTAGGGCCGAGTGTGTATGGGCCAATCCGTCACGAGTGTGCTCTGTTAAACTCTCAGAACAGAATAATTGAACGGTACATTATGCCTAAAAAACCTCCATTGATATTCACGGTTGTCTCAGCACTGAATCTAACGCCGAGTATGATCCGCGTTACACTCACAGCACCGGAAATTGCCCATATGGATTCAGGTTGCGCAGGCGCTAATTGCAAGCTCTTCTTACCGCAACAAGATCAGACATTAGCTGACTTTATGCATCAGATGCAAACTGGCGCTCGATCTGTTGTTCGCACCTATACGGTACGTTATGTGCGAACAGAGCGTTGCGAGATGGATATCGACTTTGTTTATCATGGCGACACTGGGCCAGCATCAGTTTGGGCAAAGCGGGCAAAGCCTGGTTCATTTGTCGGGTTTGCAGGTCCGGGGCTGGTAAAGGTCACTTCATTCTATGCAGATAAGTATTTGGTTGTTGCCGACATGTCCGCACTACCGGTTGCTGCAGCAACACTTGAAGCAATGCCCGAAGATGCGAAAGGTATGGCTATTTTCAACATTCTGACAGAACAAGACCAGCAGGATTTTCGCATACCGAAGGGCATTGAATGTCACTGGATAGTAAAGCCAGATCCGCATGCCGCAAGCGATGCTATTTTAGACATGGTGAAGAAGCTCGATTGGCCGGCTGGCTCTGTACAGACGTGCATTGCAGGCGAAAGTGGGTTGGTTAAAAAACTGAGACAGGAGCTTATCGGTAATCGCGGATACCCAAAAGACGATTGTTATCTATCCGGCTATTGGAAAATTGGGCTTATCGAAGATGAGCATCAGAAATTAAAGCGTGCAGAGGCGACTCAGTAAGAGTAAATACGTTCTTTTATTTTAGACAGGCAAGCTTCGTTTTTTATTTTCTAATGGCTTTAGGCATAGCGTCCCAGCCCGCGAATATCGCGTCGGCGCCGAGCATGTCTTCGATACGTAAAATCTGATTCCATTTGGCGAGTCTTTCAGATCGCGTGAACGAACCTACTTTTAATTGCCCGGCATTCCAGCCTACTGACAAATCGGCTATGAAAGTGTCCTCGGTTTCGCCCGAGCGAGCCGAAACAATCGTTCCCCAGTCGTTCTTTACAGCGGCGTGAAATGCATCACGCGTTTCAGAAATTGTACCCACCTGATTGGGCTTCAATAGCACAGCGTTACAGGCATTGATTTTTTGAGCGGCCTTTACTCTTGCGGAGGATGTGACAAGGTAGTCGTCACCAATAATCTGTACACGCTTACCAAAGCGTTGCGTGAATTCAGACATACCTGCATGATCCAATTCATCTATTGGGTCTTCAATCGAGATAATAGGGTAGGTGTCCAACCACCGCCCCATGAGATCAATCCATTGCGATGTGTCATAAGTTCGATTCTCCAATCCCAATTCATAGTTTCCATTCTGGTGAAATTCGGATGCCGCAATATCCAATGAGATCATCACTTCGCCATTGGTATAACCTGCTAACGCGATTGCTTTGGTTAGCATGTCTAAAGCGTCTTCGTTGCTATCGAAGTTTGGCCAGTATCCGCCTTCGTCCGCTACTCCATACAACGGACCTTTTCTGGACAGTAGCTCGCCGGCAGATGCGTACACGTTAGACACCATTTCCATAGCATGACTAAAAGTTTCCGCCCCAATTGGCATGATCATAAAGTCTTGTACATCGACGCGTCTTCCGGCGTGTGCTCCGCCTCCAAAAATCTGGACTTCAGGTAGAGGCAACCTTGTTGGCTTATCGTTGGATAAATACTGCCAAAGGGGCAGGTTGCTTGAAGCTGCTGCAGCGCGTAGTACCGCCATCGAGGTCGCAACCGTGTTGTTGCCACCAAGGTTGGATTTATTGTCGGTGCCGTCAAGTTGAATGAGTGTGTTGTCAATGGTCTGTTGGTCTAATGCATCAAGTCCAACAAGGGCGGACGAGATTTCATCGCGGATTTTGCTCAGTGCGTTGGTCACATCCAGGCCGCCAAACCGTTTTCCTCCGTCACGCAGATCGACCGCCTCATTGATACCGCGTGATGCTCCAGCTGGCGCTACGCCACGCCCGCTTGAACCATTATTCAGAAGCACATCTACTTCAACGGTGGGTCTGCCGCGGCTATCCCAAATACGTCTGGCCTTGATTGAGTTAATTTGAGTACTCAATTGAGACCCTCCATCCATATGCTTGAGAGTTCGTCCAAGCGTGCGACGGGATTAGTTATCAAGTTAATTGCTTTGCTGCGTACTAAGGCCTGACTAGTAGTGCTCAGGTATTCCACCGGGGATTTTCCATCGATACGCGCTAACGACAACGCAGGCAGTAACTCGGCCGTACGGGCTTCGAGTTTTTCGCGTGGTTCCCAATTAACGTTACTTAGGTAGTTCTCTGATAGTACTTTTACGCTAGTTTGAAAAGCGTCGGCGTAGGCTGGCATATGAACGGCTTTAAGAATTAGGTGGTTTAAACAGAACGCAAGATCGAAAGCCGGATCGCCGTAAGTTGCACATTCAGCGTCCAGAAGAATCGGACTTTTTTGGCCGAGTAGTATATTTTTCGGGCTGACGTCACCATGAATTAACGTGAGTTGAGTGCGGTAGGTTGTGTCGCAAATGGTTAACAGGCGTTTAGCGATTGCTGGATGAGCGTTTGCAGTTGCGCGCAAGTATGGGTCGAGACGCAAGGCATCGAAGTCAGCGTCGTTTTGAAATCGTGACTTGATAGTCGTATTTGTGGCTGTTTGATTGTGGACGCGGCCTAGTAATAGTCCAACTTGTTTGGCGACAGGCACACTTATGTTGCCTCCCAACAGTTGTTGCTTCCAAACCGGGTGATCTTCAGGGTTTAACCATTGCATCGCAAATATATTGTTCTGCTTATCTTCGCCCAGAATATCCGGCACAGCATTCGGTATGATCTTGGCAGCTTCCCGCAGCCACGCAACCTCAGCTTGATTACGACGAACAGGTACCTGCCAATCCGCTTCTACTTTTAATTTCGCAAGCGCACTTTTTGCACAGAATAGTTTGTCATTATCTTCCACTAGCACGATCAATGATGAGACACCCCCGGTTAATACCGTCATGCGGGGATTGGTACTATTAATCAGATCTATTGATTGTAGTGACGTTAGCAGCCTTTTATAGTCGTGCCCGCTACTATCCAGTATTTGGTTATTATTCAATTTACTCGCCAGGTAATTCGCAACCGGTATCCGGTTTTCAATTCTACCTCCTTGTGCAGTGCTATCACCAGAGTGGTTGGAGTACGACTATTTGCCAATAAGCTGGAGCTTGTTAAGATTTCTAACGGCGCGCTTCATGGCGAGGCGATGATTTTCTATATGTAAGCAATCTGATCGTCCAATATCAGACGTCTCCCAGATACCCACATTGTCAAATTTAAGCGCCACACTTTTTTGTGCTTGTCGAACAAGTGGTAAGCCTGGCTTGAACGCATGATCCCACGCAATATGGCACTCTTCCGCCCACGTTAAACCCGCAGACACATAAGCCGGTACGCTGAATTTTGTGCTGATTTCCTGATTCCAGTTTTCAATGAACTGTGTAAAGTACACATCGTAATTTTCTGTTCCTTCAAAAGCATCGTCTTCGCCATGAACCCAGATTAAGCTCACGGAGCGCAACCGGTTTTCATTGGCTTGTAGTTGGTCAACTTTTGATTCAAGTGCTGCCATCATTAGCTTCCAATACTCTTGCGTGTTCGATTCGGTATCCACCCAGAGTCGAATTGCTGCACCACCGCGATACCAATGCGCAGTGTCATAATTCAGGTTTTCATCATCGTACTGATTGGCCAACAACGCATCCAGTTGTTTTAGCATGCTTTCGTTTGCATTGGATTGTCCCGAAAGCAGGTACATATCGATTTCCTGCTCGTTGCCTACGGGGAGCTGAACTGGAGTAATGTCCGTTTCAGGTTCAGGTTCAGGTTCAGGTTCAGGTTCAGGTTCAGGTGCTGGTGTTGGTGCTGGTTCAGGTGCTGGTTCAGGTGCTGGTGTTGGTTCAGGAGTTGGTGTTGGTTCAGGAGTTGGTGTTGGTTCAGGAGTTGGTTCTGGTGCTGGTTCTGGTGCTGGTTCTGGTGCTGGTTCTGGTTCTGGTTCAGGTGTTGGTTCAGGCGTTGGTTCTGGTGTTGGGTTTTCAGTGCTTGTTACATTATCTGATGGAGCTTCGTTCGCTAGGGTTTGATCGTCAGCCACGGTATCACTGCGATCGCTGCAAGCAGTGATGCAAGTGATAACAGTC